>NZ_JAPDDT010000013.1 GCF_025950235.1 Luteolibacter arcticus
GGGTGATGGAACTGGGCCGCGACCTCATCGACGACGCGGCGCGTGCCGAGTGGACGCGGCGCGTGCTCGCGGAACTCATGGTCACCGCGCTGATACCGGACCGCAAGCCCCGCAGCTGCGATCGCGGGCTGCGCCAGCCGACGAAGAACTGGAAGAAGATCCGCCACCCGACCTCGATCCCGCTGGTGAAGAAGATCACCCTCGATCTAACAGAACCTTAAAGGCATTGGAATTCATGCCGATTGGGTGGTCGAGTCTCCGGACTTTTCGGGCGGAATAAATTCCGCGTTCCCAGTGGTCATAAAAAAGCACCGGCCCTTGCGGACCGGTGCTCTCTAACCGAAGATGCGCAACCGAAGCGCTTCAGAAGAATGAGCGGAAACCGAACATCCAAGTCAGCGCCTCCACGTCGCCATCGCCGGCATTCGGCGTGTCGAGGTGGGCGTATTCGGCACCGAGCTGGAACTTCAGGTTATCGCCGCAGATCAGGTAGTTGAGGCCGGCGTAAACGGTGTGCAGCGAGTCGCCGCGGCCGCCGTTGACGATGTTCGGGTTGCCGCCGCCGCCGTAGTTGGTGGCGCGGACGTAGCGGCTGTTCATGCGAATGCCCTGGTCTTCCTCGGCACCGGCGTAGGCGTACTGGACCACGGCCTGCAGCTTGGTCGGGATGATCCAGTAGTAGGGAGTGGCGACGAAGCCCCAGAAGTTGCCGCGGCGTGCGGCGTTCGCCTGCATGTCGGTGCCGCCGTTGTCGCCGTAGAAGCCTTCCAAGTTCACGCCGCCGTTGCCGATGGAATACTCGGCGGAAAGGGTGCTGGCCCAGCGGTAGTCGAGCAGCGAATCCTCATTGGCGAGGCGCTCGTCGGCGTTGTTGTAGAGAAGTTCCCAGCCGAAGCGGAGGTCGTCGGTGGCGGAGTAGATGAGCTCGGCGTTGTACATCAGGCCGTCGTTCCAACCGCCCCAGCCCTCGACATTGCCGTCGTCCACGCCGAGGTCATCGGTGCCCTCGTCGGTGCTGTAGATGCCGGCGATGGCATTCCATTGGCCCTTCACGGCATTGACGAAGAGACCGGTAGGACGGGCGCTCTGATAGAGTTTGTTGGAAATGGCCGAGCGCTCGACGGTGAGGAGGGCATTCGACGAGGTCCGTGCTTCCAGGCCGCCATGCCACTTGATGCGGCCGAAGTTGGCGGTGAGGACGTCAACGCCGCCGAAGTTGAAGGCCTTGAGGATGTCGAAGGTGAAGTAGGATTCGTCGAAGTCGATGTAGTCGTATTCGAGGTCGCCGCCGTTGAAGCGCTGGTCGTCCACCAGATTGACCACGCCCTTGTAGCTGAAATAATTCAGGAAGCCGATCTTGCCACCGAGACGGAAGCGGCGGGCGTCGGTGTAGTCCTCGCTGAAGTCCTGGCCATTGGTGCCTTCGCCATCGACGTAGGCGGCTTGCCAGTGGTAGCGGCCTTCGAAGACGAGGCTCTGGACCCAGGGATTCTCCGGCAGCTTGACGGTGCCGGGCTTGCTCGAGAGCCACTCGCAGAAGTTGAAGTCGGCGACGCTATCGGCCGGGGCGGGCTCTGTCACCGGTTCACCGGCAAGGGCAAGGCTGGAAAGACCGCACAGGAGCGCGGCCGTGACTTGGGTCGTGTGGTGTTTCATGGGATGAAATGAAGACAGTGCCGCGAGGGCGGCGGGAATCGATGCGAAGTGACAGCTTTGTGACAGGCCCGTTGCGTGACGGTCCTGTCACAAACCCTCGGATCCAGCCTTGGAGGCTGATGTCGAGGGATTTGCGGTATGATCCGCCCGATCCTCTAGCTGGGTTTCGTGACAAACCCGTCACAAAGCACCGGTGGACGTTTGCAACGATGGTGGCATCCATGCCGTCGAGCGTCGCTTGCGGCGCGGAAATCCACATCACATCCATGCGCACCACCATTCGTTTCGCCGCCGCCAGCCTCTTCGCGGGAGCCATGCTCGCCGCCACCGCTAGCGCGCAGAACATCAGCATCAAGGGCTCCGACACCCTCGGTGCCAAGCTCGTCCCGCAGCTTGCCGAGAAGTTCCAGTCCAGCAATAGCGGCGTGAAGTTCGAGATCGCCGCGGAAGGTTCTTCGACCGCGTTCCCGGCCCTGGCCAATGGTACCGCCCACATCGGCATGTCTTCTCGCAAGGCGAAGCCCGAGGAGATCACTGCCGCCCGTGCGAAGGGTATCAAGCTCAATGAAATCGAAGCCTGCCACGACATGATCGTGGTGGTCGTCAACAAGGGGAACAAGGTCAAGAGCCTCACCAAGGACCAGGTCCAGAAGATCTTCACCGGCGCGGTGAAGGATTGGAGCGAAGTCGGTGGTGCCCCGGGCACGATCTCGATCTACACCCGCAACACCGCTTCCGGCACCTACAAGGACTGGCAGAGCCTCGCCATGGGCGGCAAGAACTACGCCGGTAGCTCCCAGAAGCTGGCGGGCAACGAGCAGATCGCCGAGGAAGTCGCCAAGAACAAGAACGGCATCGGCTACGTCGGTCTCGCCTACGCGAAGAAGGGCGGCATCCAGCCGGTCGTGATCGACAGCGTGGCCCCGGAAGCTTCCAACGCGAAGAAATACGCCTACAGCCGCGCTTGCTACTACTACATCCCGGAGAATGCCGACGCCACCGCGAAGGCTTTCGTGGACTTCGCGATCGGCTCGGAAGGCCAGAAGATCGCCAAGAGCCTCGGTTTCGTGCCGAACTAAGAAGTTCTGGCTGACAATATCGACACGCAATCCCGGCGCGGGGAAGCCCCGCCGGGATTGCCATTTCCACGAGAGGCCTCCACGCTCGTTTCCGCACGTCGCGCATGCCGGAATCACCGACCCCCACACCAGTTCCCGCCGGTCATCCTTTCCGCAAGAAGGGCCGGGGCACGGATGGCCTGATCAAGGCCTTCTTCGCCGGCAATGCGGGCCTGACCATCGTTATCCTGATCCTGATCATTGTGTTCCTCGTGCGGGAGGGGGCGGGATTCTTCCCGAAGTACCGGGAGGAGCTGGAATTTTACCGGAAAGCCGGGCTCGAGCTCGTCGATATCCCGCGCAAGGATCTGAAGGCTCACGAGCAGATGGCCTCGCTGCTGAACCGGGCCTACTACGCGCAGGTCAATGCCGCCTGCCGGGCCGAGTTCCTCCGTTCCTCGGAAGCGACCGCGGTGGTTAGCTACGTGAACGAGGCGGTGACTCCTGCCCAGAGCGCCCTGCTGCGGGTGAAGGAAAATGCGGGCGAAGGAGAGATCCCGAAGGAGCTTCAGGACACCCTCACTGCGAAGTACAAGGCGCTTCTAGCCGATGCCCTCGCGGGCAAGCCGGGGGAGGGGATTCCGCCTACTCCGCATCTCTCCAAGGAGGAGCTGGAGGGTCTGCTCTCTGCCTTAGGCGCACGCGACCCGCTTTCCTCCGACGATCCGCCTCAAATCGCGGCGATCGACGAACAGCTCTCGGCCAAGCAGGCCGAAGCCTCCGTGCCGCTGGCGGATTTCCGGGCGGCCATCGACGCCTTTTCGGAAGCCTCGGGAAGCCTCGACACCCTCGTCTCCGAGACCGGCGACGTGGTGAAGGCGATCAAGGAGGGAGCCACCCTGCACGAGATCGAAGTCACGCGGCGCGGCACGCTCTTGGAAGGTGCCGCGAACGCGAAGACCGCGGAACTGAAGGCCTCTCTGGAAGCGGATGCCGCGGCGTCCGTGACTACCGAACCGGTAGACTTCTCCACGGCCATCCAACCGGTGCTCGCGCGCCTGCCGGAATTCCGTGAGGCAAATGCCGTGCTCTCCAAGGCGGCAGGCGAGGTCATGCCGAAGCTGCCCGAAAAGCTGGAGGACGACAAGGCGCAGCGCTATCTCTCCGCCTTCCGCAAGGCGGCTCCCGAGTACTCGAAGGAACTTGAGGACACGGTGGCGAAGATGGAGGCTTGGAAACTCGACGCGCCGGTAGGACTGGGTGCGACCATCTGGGGCTTCATCACCGGGAAGGACTGGATTACCGGCGGTGAATGGCAGGACTTCTACGGGATCGTGCCTCTCTTCGTGGGCTCGTCCTTGATTGCGGCCATTGCCTTGGCTCTTGCCATCCCGCTCGGCGTGGGAGCGGCGATCTATACCAACCAGCTCGCGGGCCGCCGCGAGCAGAATTTCATCAAGCCGACGATCGAGTTCCTGCAAGCGATCCCGTCCGTGGTGCTGGGCTTCCTCGGCATTGCGGTGCTCGGCACCATCCTTCAGGAAACCTCGATGAAGGATGCCTTCTCGTGGGTGCCCGGCTTCCCCATCCAGCAGCGGCTGAACATGTTTACCGCCGGGTGCCTGCTGGGCCTGATGGCCATTCCCACGATCTTCAGCCTTTCCGAAGACGCGTTGAACAATGTGCCCTCGGCCTTTGCGGAGGCATCCGATGCCCTGGGTGCCTCGAAGCTCCAGACGATTTTCCGGGTGATTCTGCCCGCTGCTGTTTCGGGTATCCTTGCGGCGGTGCTACTGGGGCTTGGCCGGGTGATCGGCGAGACGATGGTGGTCTTGCTCGTCGCCGGCAACCGGATCGAGATTCCGGATTTCACGGAAGGCTTGGGCGTTTTCTTCCAGCCCGCACACACGCTGACGGGCATCATCGCACAGGAGCTTGGTGAAGTGCCCTTCGGCAGCGTCCATTATCGTGCGCTCTTTGTGGTGGGCATGCTGCTCTTCATCATCGTGCTGGCCATCAACTGGACGGCTCAGCGCATTCTTCACAAATTCCGCATCGGCCACGAGTGATGGAAAATCCTGAACAACTCATTCGCAAGGGCGTCCACCGCGAGGGGATGAAAGAGGGAGCGGTGAAAGGCTTCCTCGGTGGCCTTACCTGGGGCATCGTGATCGTGGCGCTCCTGATTTTCGGGCGCATCTGTTGGGATGGTGTGCCGGCGCTCACGAAACCGGAGTTCCCCTACATCGATACCAGCTTCCTCACCGAGCGGACCCAGACGCTGCACGTGTTTGACGATGCCGCTGGCACTCGCCACAGCATCCCCTCCGGCGAATACCATGCCTGGGTCGCGAAGAACGGCACTGAAGCGGTTTTCAACGAGCAGACCTACTCCTACTCCGGGGGCGGCATCATCGGTCCGATTGTCGGTACCGCGATGCTGACGCTTTTCAGCGTCTTCCTCGCGCTGTTCTTCGGCGTGGCGGCGGCGATCTATCTCAGCGAGTATGCGAAGCAGGGGAAGTTCATCGATCTCGTCCGGCTCGCCATTCTCAATCTCGCTGGTGTGCCCTCGATCGTGTTCGGACTCTTCGGTTTCGCGGTGTTCGTGCTCGCCGCGCCGGTCTTCACGGACAACCCCATCGATCGGAGCCTTCTGACGATTCCGCTCGGCTTCACCTCGCTGAGTTTCCAAGGCTGGAATTCATCCCTGATGGCAGGGGCGGCCACGCTGGCGTGTATGATCCTGCCAGTCATCATCACCGCCTCGGAGGAGTCGTTGAAGGCGGTGCCGCAGGGCTTCCGCGAGGCCTCGCTGGCGCTCGGGGCGACCCGCTGGCACACGATCCGCAAGTGCGTCCTGCCCTTTGCGACACCGGGCATTCTCACCTCGTCCGTCCTTTCGCTCGCCCGCGCCGCAGGGGAGACCGCCCCGATCATGTTCACCGCCGCTGTGGCAGCCAAGGACAGCTTGCCGTGGGAAGGTCTCTCGAATCCCTTCGGCGTGTTTCAGAGCCAGGTTCAGGCGCTTCCCTACCATATCTACACCCTGTCGAAGATTCCGACCTCGGACTACACGCAGCGCGCGCAGTATGGGTCGGTCTTCGTGTTCCTGATGATGATCTTCCTTTTCTCGGCGGTTTCCATCGTCCTCCGTCACCGCGTCCGCTCGAAGCTCAAATGGTAAACGGCTCTTCCACCAATGGCACCCCGGCGATCGCCGTGGAGAACCTGCGCTTCAACTACGGGGAGAAGCAGGTCCTGCACGATGTAAACCTCGAGATCCCGTCGCGCGAGATCACCGCCTTCATCGGGCCGTCCGGCTGCGGGAAATCCACGCTGCTGCGTTGCTTCAACCGCATCAACGACCGCATTCCGGGTGCCAAGGTCACCGGTGGCGCGATCCGCATCGCGGGTATCGACATCGCCCGCCCGGATCTCGATCTCCAGGTGCTCCGCCGCCGCGTCGGCATGGTCTTCCAGAAGTGGAATCCCTTCCCGAAGTCGATCTACGACAACATTGCGTATGGCCTGCGAATCCACGGCGAGAAGGACTCCAAGGCGATCGAAGAGCGCGTCGAGTATTGCCTGCGCCGCGTCGCCCTGTGGGATGATGTGAAGGATCGCCTCAAGACCAGCGCCTTCGGCCTGTCCGGCGGTCAGCAGCAGCGCCTGTGCATTGCCCGCACCATCGCGACCAAGCCCGACATCATCCTGATGGACGAGCCCTGCTCGGCTCTCGATCCGCTTTCGACGCTGAAGGTCGAGGAGCTGCTGTTAGAGCTGAAGAACGAATACACGATCGTCATCGTCACTCACAATCTGGCCCAAGCCAGCCGCTGTGCCGATAAGACGGCCTTCTTCTATCTCGGCAAACTGATTGAGCATGGGGAGACGCAGAAGATCTTCTCGACTCCGAGCGTGAGGCAGACGGAGCAGTATGTGTCGGGGGCGTTTGGGTGAGGCGGCGAGTGAAGGCGCTTTGCTCCCGGTTGGCGGCAGGGAAATCCCAGCCAACCTAGACGTGTGGAATTGGCTTCCTTGCCGAGGATGGTCTAGTTACACGTTCTGCAAAAAATGGATCCTTGCCGACACCAGGAATTGGTTCTGAAGCGAGCGGCTTTGAAGCAGGCGAGAGAACAGGATGCCAGGGCCACCTCGTTCAAATTGCTATTGAGGCCATTGGAGGACATGGGAGTTCGGTATGTCGTGATCCCAAGCGCCCAAGGCACACTGGCTGGTTCGTCAGCGTTGGCTGCGTTGGGGTCGTTTCCGTTCGATGTTTGTGGGCACTTGGTGGGAAATCGGATGGTCCCTGCATCCGAATGGCGTTCCGTATTTTCCGAGCAGTTCGTTTCCGGCAGGCGTGCCTATCTGGCTTGGAAGGATCAAGATTGCTGTGTCGACGTCTTGCTGGCCGACATCATTCCGATTCTGGAGGAGGTATTCGTCGACTACCACTGGGACGCTTATCTATTTGATCCATTTGGAGGGTGGATCATCGAAAGTCATCACGACGGCTATCTACGCATGATCGATGCAGCGCAAGGTGGTGCTGGACAAGCCGCCAACCGCCCGGTCGCTTTGTGAAGCTATGTCCTTCTGAACACGACAGGAGAAGCAGCCCTCGCTACTCTTCCTCCTCCTCAAGCCGCTCCGACGCATCAATCGCATCGAGCTTCTCGCGGTAGCTTTTCTCATCGAAGCCCCGCTTGCCGCGCCACATTGCGTCGGTCTCCTCGCCGAGGCAGGCGGCGATGCTGGCCTTTGCATCTTTCTCGCTCATGCCCTTCGAGGTGAGCCGCTCCAGGGCCTTCGCGACGTAGCGCGTCTGCGGCGAGATGAGTTGCTGCTCCACGGCATTTAGGAGGTCTTGGAAAAAAGCGTCTTCGTCCATAGAGCAGGTCAGAGAAGGGGATGTTCTAACATCTGCAGCCACGGAGTGTATTCCGGGGGGATCGGCGCTTCGAATTTCAGCCGCTGCTTGGTGACCGGATGATCGAACTGCAAGCGCCACGCATGCAGCATCAGCCGCCCCGGCTTGGCGTTCTGGCGTTCCGGCTTGGCGTAGATGGGATCGCCGACGAGGGGGCAGCCTAGGTGCAGCAGGTGGACGCGGATCTGATGGGTGCGGCCGGTGTGGAGGTGGCAGAGCACCAGCGACGAGCCGGTCGAGCGGTCGATGGAGAGCACCTCGTAGTCGGTGATCGCGGTCTTGCCGCCGGGCGGATTGACCACCGCCATTTTCTGCCGGTTCACCGGATGGCGGCCGATGTGGGTGAAGACCGTGCCCTGCTGCGGATTGGGAATGCCCTGCGCCACGGCGAGGTAGAGCTTCTCCATCGTCCGCCCGGAAAACTGCTCGCTCAGAGATTGGTGGGCGACGTCGGTCTTGGCGACGACGAGGCAGCCCGAGGTATCCTTGTCGAGGCGATGCACGATGCCCGGTCGCTCGACGCCGCCGATGCCGGAAAGCTGGCCGCGGCAGTGGTGGAGCAACGCATTGACCAGCGTGCCGTCGGGATTTCCCGCCGCCGGGTGGACGACGATGCCGCTTTCCTTGTCGAGCACCAGCAGGTGCTCGTCTTCAAAGAGGATGCTCAGGGGAATGTCCTGCGGCTGGGCCTCAGCGGGGACGGCTTCCGGAATGGCGATGCTCAGGTGATCGCCGACCGCCACGGAGTCGCGCGGTTTGGCGGGCTGGCCATTGCGCAGGATGAAATGCTCGCGGATCAGTTCCTGGATGCGCGAGCGCGATAGCTCCGGTATCCGCGCCGCCAGAAAGGCGTCGAGGCGCGTGCCGGCATCGCTGTCCACGCGGATTTCCATGGCCGCGGAGCCTCGCGGCGGGCGGGCGGGGCTGTCAATCGCGAGAGCGACGGAGAAAACTCCTCCTATTATTCGCCTGCGAGCTTGAGAACTCGTTCCCGCAACGATTCAGCGATCCAAAAGCCGGCCCGCGACTGCAATTGGTCGAGCAATGGGGCAAGCTCTGGGACCAGGCTGAGTTCCTTTGCCCGGATGAGGATGCCGAGGATTCCAATGGCCGGTATTCCCAAGGCTTTCGCCTCGGTTCGTCCCGCCCGCTCGTCCATCAGGATCGCGTCCGCTTTGATCTCGGAGGCCAAAGCGAGGGCGTTCACCTCTCCCGAGTGCAAGCGCTCGTTTCCTGCGAGCGTCGGAGGCACCCGCGATGGAGCCACGATTTCGATGAAAGCCGGGAAGGCCAGGCCTGCGAATCTCGGATCCGAACCTGCGAGCTTCTGGAACTCATCCCAGACGGCGGGCGGCGCGAGCAGTTTACCAAAGAGCTCTTGAAGCACGTGTTCGTGCCTCAGGCAGCAGAGGTTCAGCACGCTTGAGGTATCCGCAACGACGATCACCGAGGGGGCAGGTCGCTCAGGTTGGCGAGGTCTTCCTCGAGCATTTCCTCCGTGTAACCGGAGATTTTCCGGCGGCTGACTTCCTGATCAAAGTCGTATCGCTCCATGCCGGCGATTCGGCAGGCCACCGTCCGGCTGACGCGGCCGGCTGCGAAGAGCCCACAAGCCAAGTCCAGACGGAGGTCCGACTCGGTCATGCCCGCCAGCGCGGGATCGTCAGGTAGCGTCAAGGTCATGGCGTAGCTTAAGGCGTTTCTGACCTGGCGACAATGCGACAATCGGCAGGCGACTTTGCGCTTCCCGGTGGTTTTCCGGCCGATACTTCGAGAAATTGAAGTTTTCAGTGAAGCGCTGCGTAGGTAGCCTCAGCCATGCCGGAGGGGGAAATCGAGATTGCCTACTGCCACGCCTGTGGGACCTCCATGGACGTGAGCCTGGTCGCTCCGTTTTCCAACGTGGAGTGCCCGTCGTGCGGCAAGCACACCCGGGTGAAGCGCGAGTTCGGCCCCTACACGCTGCTGCGCCGCCACGCGATCGGCGGGATGAGCGTCGTCTTCGTCGCCCAGGACAACATGCTCGACCGCGAGGTCATCGTGAAAATCCTCAACGAGGAGTATGGCAGCGACGACAAGCGGATCGCGGCTTTCGAGGAAGAGGCGCGGATCACGGCCTCCTTCAGTCACCCGCACGTCGTGCGGGTATTCACCACCGGGCGGGCTTTCGGTCGCTTCTACATCGCCATGGAGTTGGTGCCCGGCGGGCACTTCGAACACCACATCCGCGAGCGCGGGTCGATCCCCGAGGCGGAAATGCTGCCGCTGGCGACTCAAGTGGCGGCCGGTTTGAAAGCCGCGCAGGCCGCCGGCCTGATCCACCGCGACATGAAGCCGGGCAATATCCTGCTCGATGCCGCCGGGAATGCGAAGATCGTCGATTTCGGCCTCGCCCTCGTCACCAAGGGTGGCAAGGCGCAGGCCACGGAAATCTGGGCCACACCGTACTACGTGCCGCCGGAAACCATCGAGGGCCTGCCGGAGGACTTCCGCTCCGACATGTATGCCTTCGGGGCCACCCTCTATCACGCGCTGGCCGGGAAGCCGCCGTGCAACGAGGAGTCGATGGACACCAACAAGCTGCGGGAGGTGAAAAAGAAGATCCTCCCGCTGGCCAAGGCCGCACCATGGCTCAGCGCCGACACCTGCGCCCTGGTGGACCGCACCATGTCCCATGATCCGGTGCTGCGGTTCCGCTCCTACGATGATCTCCTGGCCGCGCTGGAAACGGCGCGCCAACGGCTTGCCAGCGGCGCAGCCCTGCCGCCGGCGAAGGCTGGCAATGGCTCGCGGCGGGGTTCCAATGCCGGCGAGAAGATCGCTCTCGCAGCCGCTGGCGTCTTGATCTTGGGCGCACTCGGCTTTGCCGGTTGGTGGGTCACCCGCGAGGAGCCCAAGCCGCAGGTTTCGCAGAACGGCACCAGCTTGACTCCCGTTGCTGCCAATCCATCGGGCGGTGACAACAGCGCCCGTATCGGCTCCGCCTACCGCGAGGCGGGCGAGGCCTTGAAAACCGGTGACTATGCCAAGGCCCATAACCTTTTCGCCGAAGTCCGCGATCAGCCCGGGGTGCTCCAGCCGACCGGCTCGTGGGCTGCCTGTGAGGCGGTGATCGCCGCCTACCTCGATGGCCGCAGTGACAGTGCACGGAAGGATGCCCGCGACGCCGTCGAGCACATCAAGGGCGCGGCCGGCATCGCCGAGGAGAGCCGGACGGTGCTGTTAGATGGCTTGGAGAATGTCGCCGGGCTGCGTCCGGTCGTGTGGAGTTCCGAGGCTCCTGCTCCCACCGGGCCGGCCTTGCTGGCGTCGATGATTGCGGGCCTGAAGAATTGGGAGCACGGCATGGTGGATCTTGCCCTCCCGCACTTCGACGCGGTGCTCGCGACCGAAGCGAAAGGTGCCGACTCCTGGGTAGCTCCTTATCAGAATATCCTGCGCGGCTATGCGAGCGATGCGCAAAAGCTCGGAGCCGCGATACCCGAAAAGTTTCCGGCCAGCGCCGCCGCTTGCCGTGGCTTGGCTGATGAACTCCATGCGGTGCATGCTTCGCTAAAGACGAAAGGCCGGGCGCGCTTCAATCTGCGCGCCTTGCAGCTCGATCTGGAAAAGCACGCGCGCTTGCTGGGAGGGGGGGCGGTCACTCCCTCTGATCCGCCAGCGCCACCGCCGGTAGCCGCCGACCCGCTCGTGCAGGTCCGCAAGACCGCGGCCGCCTGTCGTTTCGCCGAAGCGGCCGCCGCGATCAAATCGCCGGACTTTCCCGTGAAGGAGGCCGAGCCGCGCGTGTCTGCCTTGCTGCTGCTGGCCGAGGCCGCCGCGTCTTTCCTCGGCGAGCTGGAAGACAAGCTGGCGGCCCCGCCGGAGGGGGTCATCCTCGAGCTGCGCGACCACACCAAGCTCGACCAGATCACCGGCACCCGCAGCGGCGGGGTCAAGATTCTGGATGCCACCGGTTCGCCGCGCGATGTCGAGTGGGCCGAAGTCTCGCCCGACAGCGTGATCGAGCTGCACCGGCAACTGGTGAAAGCCGAGACCAGCGAACTCGAACGCCTGCGCCGCCACGAGCAAGCCATCGCCTTCGACCTGCTGGCTGGCGACCCCGCGCGCGGGAAGAAAGCGGGTGAGAGCCTGGCTTCGAGCTACCCGGCTTTCAAAAGGCGCTGGGATCTAGTGCAGGCGGCGCTGGAGTGATTTGGCTGTTTTTCAGCGGATCGACTTCGTTATTCCGGCTGGAGGGGCGCGCCAAAGGTGGAGGAGGGGCGATTTCCGGAGTGGCCTCGCCCCGCCGGAAGGGCGCAGCCCATCCGCTACGTGCTGTCGCTCAGGCGCGGACCCCGCACTTGCCAGGCGGGCGGCGGTTCCTCAGGATTCCCGAAAGATCGCCATGGCCGAATACACCGAAGCTGACATCAAATCCCTCGATTGGCGCGAACACATCCGGCTCCGCCCCGGGATGTACATCGGCAAGCTCGGTGACGGCACCTCGCCCGACGACGGCATCTACATCCTGCTCAAGGAGGTCATCGATAACTCGATCGACGAGCACATCATGGGCCACGGCAAGGAGATCCAGGTGCAGATCGACGAGGAAGGCCGCGTCGAGGTGCGCGACTTCGGCCGCGGGATCCCGCTCGGCAAGCTCTACGACTGCGCCGCCCAGATCAACACGGGTGCCAAGTACGACAGCGAGGCCTTCAAGAAATCGGTCGGCCTCAATGGCGTCGGGATCAAGGCGGTCAATGCGCTCGCCAGCTTCTTCGAGATCCAGGCGTGGCGCGATGGCCAGACCAAGGCGATCGAGTTCTCCAAGGGCATCGTCACCGAGGACATGAAGACCCCGCGCCGCGAGGAAGCGCCCTCTGGCACCCGGCTCGCGTTTGAGATCGACCGCTCGATTTTCCCGCCGAAGTCGAAGTTCAAGGATGCGACCGTCGAAAAGATGTGCCGCTACTACAGCTATCTGAATCCAGGGCTGACCATCGTTTTCAACGGCAAGAAGTTCAAATCCAAGGACGGCCTGCTCGACCTGCTGCGCGAGGAGATGGAGAGCGAGGCGCTCTACGATCCGATCCACCTCAAGGGGCCGGACATCGAAGTCGCCTTCACCCACACCGCCGAGAGCGGCGAGGAGTACTACACCTTCGTCAACGGCCAGCACACGACCCAGGGCGGCACCCACTTGCAGGCCTTCCGCGAAGGCCTCGTGAACGCGGTCCGTAACTTCTACAAGAAGCAATATGATCCCGCCGACGTCCGAGCGGGCATCGAGGCGGCGGTCTGCGTGCGCATTGTCGAGCCGGTCTTCGAGTCGCAGACCAAGACCAAGCTCGGCTCGGCCGCGATGGTGCCGGATGGCGAATCGATCCGCACCTTCGTCGGCAACTTCCTCAAGCAGCACCTGGACAACTACCTGCACAAGCACCCGAAGGTGGCCGAGGCGATCCAGAAGCGGATCCAGGCCGCCGAGCGCGAGCGCAAGGACATGAAGGGCATCCAGAAGATGGCCCGCGAGCGCGCCAAGCAGGCGAAGGTCCACAACAAGAAGCTCCGCGATTGCCGCGCCCACCTCGACTCGAAGCACAAGCAGCGGCTCGAGAGCACGCTCTTCCTCACCGAGGGTGACTCCGCTTCCGGCTCGATCACGAAGAGCCGCGATGTTGAAACGCAGGCGGTCTTCTCGCTGCGCGGCAAGCCGCTCAATACCTTCGGTCTCGCCAAGAAGATCGTCTATGAGAACGAGGAGTTCGCTCTCTTGCAGGCGGCGCTCGGCATCGAGGACGGCATCCAGGAACTGCGCTACAGCAGGGTCGTCATCGCGACCGATGCCGACGTGGACGGCATGCACATCCGGCTGCTGCTTCTCACATTCTTCCTGCAGTTCTTCCCCGAGGTCATTCGCGAAGGCCACCTCTTCATTCTCCAGACGCCGCTGTTCCGTGTCCGCAACAAGAAGGAGACGATCTACTGCTACGACGAGGAATCACGGGTCAAGGCAATCGCCAAGCTCGGCAAGAACGCCGAGATCACCCGCTTCAAGGGCCTCGGTGAGATCTCGCCGGATGAGTTCAAGTTCATGATCGGCCCCGATATGCGGCTCGATCCCGTCGAGTTCGAGGAAGGCAAGGGGACCAAGGAGTTGCTCGCCTTCTACATGGGCAAGAACACGCCCGACCGCCAGGACTTCATCATCGAGCACCTGCGGATCAACGTGGATCGGCAGGTGGCGTGATCATAGGGTGCCAGAGTTCGGGTTTCCGCATCCGGTTGCGCAGAGTCGGGGATATTTGAACGTCTCCGTCGCCACATTGCCGCCAGAAGTCCGATCAATCCCATGGATGAAGGCTCCGGGACGAGACGAATGTCCAAACTCGGCGCAAGAGCTCGTCGGTCGGGAGGTGCGATAATCCCTATGGAAAATCCCTCCAGATCCA
This sequence comes from Luteolibacter arcticus, assembly GCF_025950235.1. Classification (NCBI taxonomy): domain Bacteria; kingdom Pseudomonadati; phylum Verrucomicrobiota; class Verrucomicrobiia; order Verrucomicrobiales; family Verrucomicrobiaceae; genus Neoluteolibacter; species Neoluteolibacter arcticus. The sequence continues at coordinate 14,085 of NZ_JAPDDT010000013.1, forward strand.
CTGTCCCGGATGTTATTTCGAAGATCACGCTGCCCTGCCACTCGGGGAAGGCTGTATTCCAATCTCTAAGAAATAAGAAGCCGCCATAGCCGTTTGGCACACCGTGGAGAGCTTGGGAAAGGACGGGTTCGGATTGTCCTTTCGCGAGGACTGTGACCCAAAGAACTTCACCGGAATCTAGTTTATCATCTCCAAAGCGGATGCCAAACTGGTCCAGTGTGTCCGATGACGAGGCACCCGTTCGAGTGAGAGTGAAGTCATAGGAGAACCGATTGATATCGGGTGCGATCACGGCGCCGGTCGCAGATTCTGAGTGTATCAGGGCGATACTCGCAAGAATCAAGACATGGCGAGAGGGCATGGCGATTGACTAGCAATTGAGATGGATGATGCCACAAGCTCTGATTTGCGAACACGCGACCTGCCCAATTTCATCATTCGTCAGCCTCACGCATAGCCCAGCCAAGGCCCCAGCCACTTCTCGGCTTCTTCCACCGTCATGCCCTTGCGGTGGGCGTAGTCTTCGAGCTGGTCCTTCTGGATCTCGGAGATCGCGAAGTAGTGGCTCTCCGGGTGGCTGAAGTAGAGGCCGCTCACGGCTGCGCCGGGATGCATGGCGCAGCTTTCGGTAAGGGTCACGCCGGTGGGCTCCGATGCCTGTAGTAGATCGAAGAGGATCGGCTTCTCGGTGTGGTCCGGCTGGGCCGGGTAGCCCGGTGCCGGGCGGATGCCGCGGTAGAGTTCCTTGATGAGCTCGTTCGCGCCGAATTCATTCGGCCGCTCGTAGCCCCAGGCCACGCGGGCGCGGTGGTGGAGCAGCTCGGCAAAGGCTTCCGCCAGCCGGTCGGCGAGCGCCTTGGCCATGATCGCGTTGTAGGGATCGTGGGCGGCTTCCAGTTCCGCGGCCCACTCGTCGGCACCGTGGATGCCGACGACGAAGCCGCCGATGAAGTCCTTCCCGGCTCCTTGCGGCGCTACGTAGTCGGATAGCGCCTCATTCGGCTTGCCGGAGTCCTTTTTGATCTGCTGGCGCAGGGTGTGGAAGCGGGTGCTCTCGGAAATACGATGTTCATCGTTCCACACGATGATGTCGTCGCCATCGGAGTTCGCCGGGAAGAAGCCATACACGCCGCGGGCGATGAAGCGCTTCTCGGCGATGACCCGCTCTAGCAGCTCTAGCGCCTCGACGTGAAGCTTGGCCGCTTCCTTGGCGCCTTCCTCGTTCCTCGTCTTGAGCACGCCGGCTTCGCGGTCCCAGACGCCGCGGAGTTCCCATGCGTGGAAGAACGGCGTCCAGTCGATGTAGTCCACCAACTCGCGCAGCGATTGATTCGGGATCGCCCGCGTGCCGGTGAATTCAGGCACCGGCGGCGTGTAGCTCGACCAGTCGGTGTGACGGCCCTGGGCGCGGGCCTCGACGATGCCGACGGTCTCCTTCTTCAGCCCGCCGGTGAACGCTTCGCGTGCCTTGCGATGGCGCTCGTTGTTCTCGGCGATGAAGTTCTCCTTCTGGTCGGGTGAAAGTAGCGAGGTGGTTACCGGCACCGAGCGCGAGGCATCGAGCACGTGGACGACCGGCCCCGAGTAGTGCTGGGCGATCTTCACCGCGGTGTGGGTGGACGAGGTGGTCGCGCCGCCGATCAGCAGCGGCACCTTGAAGCCGCCCTTTTCCATCTCCTTCGCGACGTGGATCATCTCATCCAGCGACGGGGTGATGAGGCCGGAAAGGCCGATGACATCCGCGCCGAGTTCCTTGGCTTTCGCGAGGATCTTGTCGCAGGGGACCATCACGCCCATGTCGGTCACTTCGAAGCCGTTGCAGGCGAGGACCACGCCGACGATGTTCTTGCCGATGTCGTGCACGTCGCCCTTCACGGTGGCGATGAGGAAGCGCCCCGCCGAGCGGCGGCGACCCGCCAATGCGATGGCCTCGTCGCGGCTCAGCGACGGATCCTTTTCCATGATCTCGGCGATGTCGCCGGCGAGGAATTCCGCTTTCTCGGCTTCCATGAAGGGAGTGAGCCAGGCGACGGACTTCTTCATCACGCGGGCGCTCTTCACGACCTGCGGCAGGAACATCTTGCCCGCGCCGAAGAGGTCGCCGACCACGCCCATGCCATCCATCAGCGGGCCTTCGATGACCTTGAGCGGACGGCCGTACTTCTGCAGGGCCTGCTCGGTGTCCTCATCGATGAATTTGTCGATGCCCTTGAGCAGCGCATACTCCAGGCGCTTCTCGACCTGTGCCTCGCGCCACGTGAGATCTTCTTCGACCTTCTTGCCGTCCTGGCCCTTGAAGCGCTCGGCGAATTCGAGCATCCGCTCGGTCGCGTCAGGCCGTCGGTTGAGCAAGACGTCTTCCACGTGTTCGAGCATCTCCTTCGGAATCTCGTCATACACTTCGAGCATGCCAGCGTTGACGATGCCCATGTCCATGCCGGCCTTGGTGGCGTGGTAGAGGAAGGCCGAGTGCATCGCCTCGCGCACCACGTTGTTGCCGCGGAAGGAGAAGGAGATGTTAGAGACTCCGCCTGAGACCTTCGCGTGGGGCAGGTGGGTCTTGATCCAGCGGGTCGCGTTGATGAAATCGAGGGCGTAGTTGTTGTGCTCTTCGATGCCGGTGGCGACGGTCAGGATATTCGGGTCGAAAATGATGTCCTCGGGCGGGAAGCCGACCTTGTCCACCAGCACGCGGTAGGCGCGCTCGCAGATGCGGATCTTCTCGTCGTAGGTCGCGGCCTGGCCGTTTTCGTCGAAGGCCATGACCACGGCGGCGGCGCCGTAGCGGCGGATGTGCTTGGCCTGTTGGATGAACTTTTCCTCGCCTTCCTTGAGCGAGATCGAGTTCACGATGCCCTTGCCCTGGAGGTATTTGATGCCTTCCTCGATGATCTCCCACTTGGAGGAGTCGACCATGATCGGCACCTTGGAGATTTCCGGCTCGCTTTGGACGAGCTGGAGGAAGCGCGCCATCATCGCCTTGCCGTCGATCAGTCCGTCGTCGAAGCAGATGTCGATGACGTTGGCGCCGCTCTCGACTTGCTGGCGGGCGATCTCGAGGGCGTCGTCGAGTTTTCCTTCACGGACCAGCTTGGCGAACTTCGGTGACCCGGCGACGTTCGTGCGCTCGCCGATCATGAGGAAGTTCTTGTCCGGGGTGTGGTTGTAGGGTTCGGAGCCGGACAGGCGGAGGACGCGGGGCAGGGTGGACATGGGAAAGGAGAAAAGTGGAACCGCCAAGACGCCAAGTGCGCCAAGTTTTTCAGAGATCTGGATGATGGAGGGCCATCCGCTTGATGCCCTGCTTGATGATGGGAACGTTGAAATTGATGAGCAGGCCGAGGGTTTTGCCCGATAGCTTGAGGTAGGTCATGAGCTGGGCGTGATGGATAGGAAGCACTTGCTCGACCGCTTTAAGCTCAAGAATCACCTCGCCATTGACCAAGATGTCGAGCCGGTAGCCGACTTCGATTTCCAGTCCATCATAAACGACTGGTTGCGGTTTCTGCCGCTCCACCTGATAGCCTCGCTTGGTCAGCTCATGAGCCAAGCAAGCCTCGTAGGCACTCTCCAGTAGCCCCGGTCCGAGTTTCGTGTGAATCTTGAAAGCCGCATCCACCACATCCTTTGCAATCTGATCCGCAGTATTCATACGGGGCGATTTCCTAGCTCCAATTCCAAAACTTGGCGACCTTGGCGTCTTGGCGGTTCAATTTTCCACGACCGGCACCTCACGAGGCGCGATGCCCTTCACCCCTTCGGCGATGGCCGTGACGTGCTCGGGGGTGTTCCCGCAGCAGCCGCCGGCGAGATTTAGCAGGCCGTCCAAGGCGAATTCCTTCATGTAGGCATTCATGTGCAGAGGCTCGAGGTCGAAGCCGGTCGGGGCGAGCGGGTTGGGCAGGCCGGCGTTCGGGTAGCAGGAAATGTGGCTGGCGGAGACCTTCGCCAGTTCCTCGAGGTGCGGCTTCATCAGGTCAGGGCCGAGCGAGCAGTTCAGGCCGACGGCGAGTGGATTGACGTGTGCGACGGCATTCCACATGGCCTCGACCTTCTGCGCGGAGATCATCGTTTCTCCGCCACGGCCGACGGCGGCGCTGACGATAATCGGCAGCTTCAAGCCATCGGCGTCGAAGACTTCCTGGATGGCGACCAGCGCGGCCTTCGCGTTCAGGGCATCGAAGATCGTTTCCACCATCAGGATGTCGCAGCCGCCCTCGATCAGGGCGCGGACCTGACGGGTGTAGTCTTCCTTCACCTGGTCGAAGGTCACGGTGCGGAAGCCGGCGTCGTTCGCGTCCGGTGACGTGCTCAGCGAAACGGTGAGCGGCCCGATGGCACCCGCGACGTAGCGCTTGATGCCGGTGTCGCTGCCGACGTTGTCAGCCCACTTCCGGCACAGTCGTGACGACTCCACGTTCAGCTCCCACGCGAGTTCGCGCAGCATCGGGTCATCCATGATCTTCTGGAAGAACGCCGGGTCCTTGATGCCGCCGTGTTCTCGCGGGTCATCGACGAAGAACTCGCTCTGCGCGATCGACGTCGCCGAGAAGGTGTTAGTTTCGCAGATGTCGGAGCCGGCTTCGTAGAAGCGCTTGTGGATGTCGCCGATGACATCCGGGCGGGTGATGGAGAGGATGTCGCCGTTGTTCAGCAGGTCCTTCTTCGAGTCCGCGAAGCGCGGGCCGCGGGCATCGTTCTCGGCCAATCCGTAGGTGCGGATGGTCGTGCCCATCGCTCCATCGAGGACGAGGATGCGCTGGCGAAGTGCCTTTTGAAGCTCGGCGGTCGGATCGGGGCGAGGCATGCCAAGAGGCTAAGCCGAGGCACGCCGTTCGCAAGTGTCAAATCGTCGTATCAGGATATGATGATGGGATTATTTTGGAACCCTGTTCACCGTGTAGAACGCGAGGTTGTTCTGCAGCGGTGAGCCGTCGGGTGAATCTACCTTCGGGAATTTGATCTGGAAGACGCGGCGTTCGGCGAGGCCCTTGACCTTGAGGGTCACGGACTTCGAGTCACTGGCAACAATGCTCACCTCGTGCTTCTGCTTGTCCTCCTGATCGCTGCCGTAGGTCCACTTCGACTGGTAGGTGAAGGAGGAAAGCTCCCATCCCTTCGCCTCCTTGAGCTTGTCCGGGATCTCCTGGGTGAAGCTCACCTTGAAGCCGTCCTTGGTGATCGATACGCGGTCGATGTCGAAGGGCACCGGGCCGAGGAAGGTGACACGTTGCAGGCCTTCCGCCGGGGCGCCCCAACCGCGGACCGTCTGGCCGAGGTAGAGCTGCTTGCCATCGGCGGTGAAGCGCGCGCGGTGGTTGCCGGAGCGCAGGCCGCGGCCATCAATGAAGTGGGTGCAGGCGCCCTGCCAGGTATCGCCGACCTTTTCGACCATCACGCGGGTGACGCGTTCGCCATTGTTGTCCGGCAGCAGCATCTGGCCGGCGAAAGGGTTGCCCTTGGGGAATTCCATGGGCTCGCCGGCGGAGCGGTTCATCTCCATGTGCGGGATCTCGACGGCGGCCCAGGTGCGGTCCTTGTTGTACTCGTCGAGGTTCTCGCGGTAGTAGGCGAGGGGGTCATTGCTCTTCTTGAAATTCGGATCCCACACGAGGCTGTTAGGGTGGCCGTAGAAGTGACCCTTCTCGACATGATAGAGCGGGGTGGTGGCTTTCCAGTCGCCCTGGTTGTCACCGGCCCACAGCTCGCCCTGCGGATCCTGATAGATGCCATTGGCCATGCGGAAGCCGGACGCCCAAGGCGTGATGTTGCCCTTGGCATCGCTATGGAGCACCCAGCCCTTCCACTTCACCGCGGAGTAATTGCGGCCACGACGGCCGGCTTCGGAATAAGTGCCGAGCGTGTGCTCGAAGGTCGGGCCGGAGAAGGAGGCAGTGCCGACGGCGATGAAGTAGCCGCCCTTGCCATCGCGGCAGAGCGCGTTGGTCTCGTGGTAGTTTCCACTCAATCCCCAGCCGTGGGCGAAGCGGGTGAACTGGTCCGCCGCGCCATCGCCATCGGTGTCCTCGGCCTCGGTCATCTCGGCCATCTGGGTGACGCGGATCTTGGTAGGGCTGACGACGTCGAGACCGCAGCCATTGTCGAAGCCGGTGGCAAAAAGCTGCCAGTTGAAGGCGTTCGGATCGTCGGTGGGCTTTGCCTTGAGCACGTCGCCACGGCGCAGCACGATGAACAGCGTGCCGTCCTCGGCGAAATCAATGGCTCCCACTTCCGGCGGTACGCCGGACGGCAGATCGATGTCCTCGACCTTGTAGCAGTCGGAGAATTTCGCGGCGTGGAGAGGCTGAACCGCCAGGGCGCCAAGGACGCCCACTTTGAGAAAGATGGATTTCATGGGTCTGCAGTTCACTCGGGTGTCGCCAGGGATTCGATGTAAAGGACCAGGGAGTCGTATTCGACATCGGGCAGGCCGAAGGGCGGCATGTAGTTCGGCGGGTAACCTTTCACGACCTTCGCATTGGGGGCCTTGATCGATTCCACAAGGTACTCGCGGTCGGCCTTGACCGGCTTGTCGAGACCTTCGATTTCGACGTCGTGGCCGAAGAGCAGGCCGACCGAGGGGCCGTGATTCTTCGAGCCGTCGGTGCTGTGGCAGGCGGAGCAGCCGTATTGGAGGAAGAGCTTCTCGCCGGCGCTGGTGCTTGCCTTGGTGATCTTGTTGTCGGGCTTGTATCCCTCGAACTTGCCGATGTCGCTGCCGGCCAGAGTGAGAGTCATCGTGCCCTTGCCGGTGGCGCCATCGATGCCTTTCCACGTGAGGGTGCCATTGCCCGGCGTGGTGACCGTCACCGTGCAAGCGAGCGGCTTGTCGGAAGGCGTGACCTTCAGCGTGAATGGGGTCTCGCCCGCCTTGAATTCATAGACTGGCACGCCCTTGACCAGCCGGTGGCCGGTGTAAACGCGCGGCCCAAGATCGCTGATCGACTTGCCGTTCAGCTCGATGGGATCCTTGCCGCTGGTCTTCCAAAACAGGGTCCCTATCAGCTTCGGCACGTAGCCGAAAGAAATGCGCGAGCCCTTCGACACGTCACCCCAGTAGGGCATCATGTCCACGAAGCCGCCCTGCCAGGTGTAGAGCAGGCGGCACTCGGTGGTGTCGAAGACATAGGACAGGGCCGGCCCGAAATTCACGCCGATTCCGGCCGCGATGCCTGCCATCGGCACGACCTCGCCTTTCACGTCGGAGCCGATCTGCGGGTTGTACTTCGAGACCTTGCGACCGGTATCGTGCTGCGAAAAGACCGCATCATCGATTTCCGGCTCTGGCAGGTAGCTGCGCAGGACCAGCGGCTTTTCCACCGAGCCCATGGGCCGGTTTTCGAAAGTGATCAAGGGCTCCGCGGCGTGCAGCGGCAGGACGAGGCAGAGCAAGAGTAGGGTTTTCCTCATGAATGGATTCTTGCGAAGACGTTCCATAGTGACAGATCCTGTCTGACAAAACACCTACCCGATTGAGTCACCGTGTCATGCCTTGTCGTGGATTTGCCCTTGGCCGGGGGCGGTTGTTGGAGAAAGTGACGTCAGGATGCGCGGTTCCGGCGGGCGTTGGAAGTGGGAAGAGCTGATCGACTTCGAAGTCGCGCTGGCGGCTTGGGACGGTGAGTCGCGCCCGGAAGGCTTCCATGGGGAGGGTTCGCGGCCCGCGGTGATGAAGGCGTGGAAAGAGGCGGTGGACGCGCCGCAGGTCGGCCGCTCGTGGGTGAAAGCCATTGCGTGGGCTGGCGCGATCGCCACCGCGTTCACGTTTTTGGCCGGGATCGGCGCGGCCTGGGGCTGCTACGATCGCGAGCGGGAGGGCATCGATGTCGTCGTTTTCCTGGTTCTCACATTGCTGGTGCCTTGGGTGACTTTGCTCGTAGGCCTGACCTTCTGGCTGTTCCGCCCGCGCTGGGGTGGGCTGCTCGGGCCGCTCCTGAAGAAAATCACCGCCCGATTCGCCGGAAACGACGGCAGCAAGGTGCTGGCGGTGATCGAGGCCAGCCCGGAACTCGCCAAGTCCTTCGGCTGGAAGCTCGCCGCCCGCACGCAATCGGCCGCGCTGAATTTTCACCTCGGGGCGATCGTCGGGCTGACGCTGTTGTTCTTTTTCCGCCGAGTCGGCTTCTACTGGGAGACGACCACCGAGCGGGCGATGGAGCGGACGCTAGAGAGCGTGGTGAATTTCCTCTCGATGCCGTGGCGGGGCGTCCTGCCACGGATGGTGCCGGAGATTGCGGCGAGCCGGCGGGATGCCGAGTGGGAGGGGGGGGGCACGAGTTGGATGGCGTTCCTGATGCTGGCGCTGCTGGTGTGGGGCGTGGCACCGCGGTTCCTTCTGGAAATGGTCGCTCACATCCAGTCGTGGCGCGCGGCCCGCAGTCCGGACTTCCAGTCGCCGCGGCATCGCCGGCTCTTGCGGGTGCTGACCGGGGTGAAGCGCGGCGAGGAGCCGGCCGGGCCGGCTGATGGTGCGCTGGTGCTCGATCTTGGCGGGATTTCGCCTGACCACGATTTGCTGCGGCCGTTCTTCCTCCGCCACCTGCGGCTCAATCCGGTAACTTGGGAAACACTCGATGTGCTCGATACCGGCCGTGAGGCGGCGGCGCGCGCTGCTCTGGAGAAAGCCCCCGCCGGGATCATCGTGCTCGCCGAGGGCTGGTCGCTCGCCCCGCGCAAGATCGAGGAAACGCTCAAGCGCGTGCACGATGCGGCGGGGGGGCGGCGCACTGCCCTCGTGGTGGCGGACTTCGATCGCGAGGGACGCCCGCGCGCGCCGAAAGCGGACGAGCGGGTCGCATGGGAGAAATTTTTCGACGGTCAAAAGGGCCTCGACGTGGAACTGAGCCTGTATGAGGAGGACCGGACATGGGCACCTGGCTGAGCGCTGAAATCCCCGCCTTCGCCGTGGTCGGGCGCGTCAATGCCGGCAAGACCGCCACCTTGGCGACCTTGCTGGAAATCGACGATGACGAGCTGCTGCGCATCAGCGCCACGCCCGGCGAGACTACCGAGGTCCAGGCCCTGCCCGTGCGCTACGATGGCGAGGAGCTGCTGCGATTCCTCGATACGCCCGGCTTCCAGCAGCCGATCGAGGCGATGAAGGAGATCCAGCGCCTCGCCGCCGGTGGGGTGCCCGGACCAGCCGAGATTGCGCGCTTCGTGAAGGAATGCCGCGAGCGCTTTCCCGACGAGGCCCGGCTGCTGGAGCCGCTGACCGAGGGCTCGGGTGTCATCTACGTGGTCGATCCTGGCAAGCCGCTGCGCGATTCGTTTCTCGCCGAGATCGAGATCCTGCGTTGGACCGGCCGGCCGCGCCTCGCCTTGCTGAATCCCCAATCCCAGGCCGCGCCGGAGCAGGAGCGGGAGTGGCGGGAGCGACTGGGCACCGCCTTCAATCTGGTCCGCACCTTCGATGCCCACGAGGCCCGCTACGACGAGCGGCGGCGCTTATTAGAGGCGCTGCTGCAGATCGAGGAGCATCACGGCGGGCACATCCGCAAGGTGATCGCCGCGATGGAAAACGAAATGGCCGACCGGCTCGAGGAAGCGGCCGAGGCGATCCTGGATTTCCTTGAAAAAGCGCTCACCCTCCGCGTCAGCGATCCCATCGACATCCGCGACCGCGGCATCCCTTCGCGGATGGAGAAGAAGCGCGCCGACCTTGAGGCACGCTATTTCAAGAAGCTGGCCGACCTTGAGCACGATTGCCTGAAGCGCCTGCTCAAGGCCTACCGCCATCATCTGATCAAGCCGGACATCGATCCCGCCCGCCATACCGGCCTGAACCTTTCGATGGCCGAGACGTGGCGGAAATGGGGGCTCAACCGCTGGCAGCTCACCGCCGCGGGCGCGGTGGCTGGCGGGGCGGCGGGTGCGGTCTTCGACCTCGGCGTGGGGGTCCACAGCCTCGGGGCGGGCACGGTGATCGGCGCGATCGGGGGCGGGACGGCGGCGTTTTTCAAGGGCGGAGCGCTGCCCGAACTGCGGATCATCGGCGGCGGATTTGGAAAGGTGAGGGGAGACGGCCAGGCGATGGTCGCCGGGCCGCCGGAAAGCGCGAATTTTGCCTGGGTGCTGCTGGACTCGATGCTGATCCGCCACGCGGGCATCCTCGACCGCGCCCATGGCCGGCGGGATGCGGAGGGGCTGGAAGTCGGCGAGCAGGACAGCCGGGTGCGAGCTTTTCCGGCGGCGCGGCGCAGTCTTTTCCAGAAGTGGTTCACCAGTTGCCTCAAGGGTTCGCCCGACCGCGGCAAGGAACCGGAGGTATTTGCGGAGCTGGTTGCAGCGCTTGGTGAAGGGGCGGCCTTGCCGAAGGAATAAACGCGTGCTACCCCCTGCGTCGGATGGGTGCATCGGACCGGGACTACTTTCGCGATGAAGAGCGGCGCTATGCCGGGGGCGGAGCGCTCCCGGGACTGACGCCGGTGACCAAGTGGCTGCTGATCGCCAACGCGGTGATCTTCCTCATCGATTTCTTTTCGCGGTCGGGAAAAGGGATCAATGCCTTCTTCGGGGTGATTAACGAGCCGCTGTGCTTCAGCATCGAGTCCGCCTTTCTGGAAGGTCGCATCTGGGAACTGCTGACATTCCAGTTTCTCCACGCCAATCCGTGGCACCTGATCGGGAACTGCGTCGGGCTGTATGTCTTCGGACCGTGGGCGGAGCGGTGGTGGGGAAGCCGGCGCTTCCTCGTCTTCTACCTCCTCTGCGGCGTGGCGGGGGCGCTTTTCTTCACCCTGCTGACCCTGACCGGAGCGCTGCCCGGTCGCGACCTGATGTCGCCGCTGGTTGGTGCCTCGGCCGGGATTTATGGCATCTTTCTTTCGATCGCGGTGATCGACCCGAAGGAGAGGGTGAGGCTGCTTTTCCCGCCGGTGGAGCTGACGATGCGCAAGCTGGCGCTCATCGCCATGGGGATCGCGGTGGTCATCATCCTCGTCGACAATTTGGTCGGCGGCCGGCCGTCCTTGAACAGCGGTGGCGAGGCCGGGCATCTCGGTGGTGCCATTCTCGGCTACCTGCTCACCCGCTTCCCGCAGATTTTGCGAAAAGGAAAGGGGACCGAGGAGAAGATCATCCGGCCGAAGGAGTTCCGCCGCCGCCGCCAAGTGCCCAAGCTGCGGCCGCGCACCGCCGTCGATATCGCGACCGCCTCCGACGTCGACCGGATCCTCGACAAGATAAGCCGCGACGGGATCCAGAGCCTGACCGACAGCGAGCGCGAGACTTTGAACAAAGCCAGCAAACCGACCAAGGAGCGATGACCGACGCCGAGATGATCGACTGCCCCGACCAGGGACGACAACTGGAACGACTGCGCGCCATCATGCACCGCCTGCGTGCGCCCGGCGGTTGTCCATGGGATGCGGAACAGACCCATTCCAGCCTGGTTTCCAATCTCATCGAGGAGGCCTACGAGACCGTCGATGCCATCCAGCGCAACGATCTGGAGCATCTGGAGGAAGAGCTGGGAGACTTGCTGCTACAGGTCGTTTTCCACAGCGAACTGGCGCAGGAGAGCGGGCGCTTCGATCTCGACGACGTGGCGCGGGGGATAGCCGACAAGCTGGTGCGCCGGCACCCGCACGTCTTCGCCACTGCCGATGCAGCTACGACGGATGCCGTACTTCAGCAGTGGGATCAGATCAAACGCAGCGAGAAGGGGACGGAGGAGGAAGCCTATCTCCACGGCACGGGAAAGGGATTGCCCGCCCTGCTGCGCGCCTCGAAGCTGCAGAAGAAGGCTGCCAAGGTGGGCTTCGACTGGCCGACCCAGACCGGCGTGATGGCCAAGATTCGCGAGGAAGTCGTCGAGCTGGAAGCGGCCGTGGACGAGCAGGATCTCAAGGCCGTGGATGAAGAGATCGGCGACCTGCTGTTTTCTGTCGTGAACCTGGTGCGCTTCCGCAAGCTCGATCCGGAGGTTGTGCTCGCCGCCGCCAACGAGAAGTTCGAGCGCCGCTTTGGTGAAATGGAGCGACGCTTGAAGATCGCCGGCCTCACGCTCGACGAGGCGACGGCGGAGCAGATGGACGACGCTTGGGAAGCGGCAAAGCGGGCGCGGATTTGCGTGTGATGCGAGGTTGGGCGTTCCGCAGGCGTATGGGTTCCATGCGCTTTCTCCTCCTCGGTCTTCTGGTTGCTGGTCCGCTCCTTGGGGCGACTCATGAAGTGGATTCCGCTACCGAACTCGTGGCCGCGCTCCGCAGCTTGAAAGCGGGCGACGTGGTGAAGATCGCTGCCGGAGATTATCCGGCGGGTCATTTCGTGACGGGGATCGAGAAGCTTACCATCGAGGCGAGCGATCCCGCCAATCCGCCGCACTTCAAGGGGGGCAAGGAGGCTTGGCATTTTTCCCGCTGCCCCGGGCTGACCCTGCGAAATCTCAAGGTGAGCGGACAAAGCGCCAACGGCATCAATCTCGATGATGGCGGTGAGCGCGAGAAGCCGGTGGTCAAGGTGCTGCTGGAAGGCATAGAAGTGAGCGACATCGGCCCGAATGGAAACTTCGACGCGATCAAGTGTTCCGGCTTGCAGGATCTAACCATCCGCAACTGCACGATCTCCGGTTGGGGAGGGCAGGCCATCGATTTCGTCGGTTGCCGCAAGTCGCTGATCACCGGCTGTGTCTTCACGGGCAAGATGGGCTATTCCCAGCATACTGGTCCGCAGTTCAAAGGCGGCAGTGAGGATGTAGTGATCGAGAAATGCCGCTTCAAGGATGCGGGGCAAAGGCCGATCCAGGCGGGTGGCTCGACGGGGATGGATTACTTTCGCCCCGCGGGCGCGAAGTACGAGGCTCGTCGTATCACGATCCGCGAAAATACCATCGAGGGGGGGATGTGTGCGGTGGCTTTCACGGGGGTTGATGGCGCGGAGTTCACTGGCAATACCGTGCGGCGCCCGGAGAAGTGGATCTTCCGCGTGCTGCAGGAAACCAGGGCCGAGGGCTTTGCTCCCTGTCGCAATGTGGTCGTCTCCGGAAATTCCTTTGTCTTCGAGAGGGCGAAGGTGAGGGAGGAAATCAACATTGGTCCCGACACCGCGCCGGAGACCTTCCGCTTCGAGAACAACCGCTGGCTTGCGAAAGACAAGCCTGGGGCATCCACGCCGAAATTGCCGGTGGTGGAGAAGGGTGGGGTTTATGGGGAGGAGTAGATTCGGGCGAGTGCTGCTCGCGTCGGCGCACTTGTGAAAGTGCGGAGTGGTCCTTGGAGGCAGGCAGTCTCCGTGCTTCCGCATTGTTACCAATGCGCCTACCTCCAAAAGTAGACGCTTGGCCGGGCGAGTGCGTTTCGCGTAGGCGCACTTGTGAAAGTGCGGAGTGGTTCCTGGAGGCGGGCAGTTCTCGTGCTTCCGCATTGTTACCAATGCGCCTACCTCCAAGAGGAAACGCCGGGCAGGGCGAATGCCTTTTGCGTAGGCGCACTTGTGAAAGTGCGGAGTGGTCCCTGAAGGCGGGCAGTTCCCGTGCTTCCGCATTGTTACCAATGCGCCTACCTTTTTCCATCACCTCTTCTCTTCGCATCCATCGTTCGGTCTCCTGTTCTCGGGGCTATCATGGTATCTTCTCACCTCCCCTTGGTGCAGCTTCCAGAAGCGGCCCCAGAATTCTGCGGCCGGAAAGATCGGCACGTCTGGATACCGGGGGACGATGGTTCCTCCATAACACCAATCCTGCCATGACTTGACCAAGCCGGCACGCTCGGGATTCTGGCGGATGTAGAGCACCGTATCCTCGAAGGAATCCTGCTGGCATTCCGGTTGTCGCAGGACCCGATCGTGTGATTGGGGTTGGAGCTTGAACTGGGGCGGCTTGAGTCGCGAATTCCAGTGCCTACGGAAGAAGCGCATGGCGAGAAGCTGGTCAGAATGTGGCGCAATCCCCATCCATAGGACATGGGCGTGATCTGGCATCAGGCAATAGGCCGGACAATGGAGGTGGTAACGCGCTCCGGCATGGAGGAGCAGCTCACGAAAGAATTGATGCATGGAATCGTCGAGCCAACCCGTGCGGCGATCATGCAGGGTGATCGTCCAGTGCACCCAGGCCGTTCCCCGGTAACACGCCGCGGGGAGGCGAGGGAGGTGATCGGGATGATCCATCAGACGTGAGATAGGGGGAGGTGAATAAGGGGGCAATGAACTTTTGGAGGCGCAGCGGTGGAAGTGCGGAGTGGTCCCTGGAGGCGGGCAGTTCGCGTGCTTCCGCATTGTTACCAATGCGCCCACCGCCAAATAGAAAACGCCAAGCCCGACGGTGTCGGAGCTTGGCGTTGGGAAAACGGATTGGAACTGGGTGGGCTTACTTGCCCATCGCCTTCAGCTTGCCATCCCACTCGTCGATCTTGGCCTTCTGAGCGGCGAAGAGAGCGTCGGTGGAGTCGAGGATCTCGATCTTCTCGATCTTGTCGCCCTTACCGGCGGGATCGACCTTGCCGCCGGGCTCCTTGGTGTCGACCTTGCCCATGATCTTGCCGACCACGTCCTGACCCTTGGTGACTTCGCCGAAGACCGAGTGGCGGTTGTCGAGGAAGGGAGTGGGGGCCATGGTGATGAAGAACTGCGAGCCGTTGGTGCCCGGGCCGGCATTGGCCATCGAGAAGATGCCCGGCTTGGTGTGCTTGAGGTCGGGATGGAACTCATCGGCGAACTTGTAGCCCGGGCCGCCGCGGCCGGACTCGGTCGGGTCGCCGCCTTGGACCATGAAGTTTTCGATGACGCGGTGGAAGGCGATGCCGTTGTAGTAGCCGCGCTTGGCGAGGCTGAGGAAGTTGGCAGCGGTCACCGGCACCTTGGAGGCGAAGATGGTGGCTTCGATATCGCCCTTGGTGGTGGTTATCTTGATCTTGATGTCCTTGATTTCCTCGGTCTTGGCGGCTTCGGCGGGCTTCGCTTCTTCCTTCTTGGCTTCCTCCTGCGCGAAGGCGAAGGGAGCGAACAGGGCGAGGGCGAGAATCAGTCGTCGTTTCATGCGTGTCGTGTGGGTTGGAGGGAAAATTAGTCAGGCGTTGTTTTCGCCGCCCTTGGCAGAGCGGGGCTTCGGCGCTTCGGGATTGGTTTCGGGCACCAGCGGCCGGATGTCAACGAGCGGCACCCAGCCGCGGCTGTCATTGGTGAAGGCGACGTAGGCCCAGTCGCCGGAGCGGCTGACCAGCTTGCAGAGCGATCCGGCGGGCGCGTCGATGACGGTGGGAGCGGTGCGGGCGGCGTCGGTGCGGACCGTGGCGCTGTCGGCCACCACCACGGCTTGCTCGGTCAGCGGGGCGAAGCGGGCATCGTCCGGATAGTAGTGCCAGCCGAGTGCACCGCAAACGGCGATCAGCGGGGCGGTGACAAAGGCGGCGATGGCGGCCATGCGGACGCCGGCTCCCGGCCGGGTGGCAGGGAAGACCAGCAGGCCGATCCCCACGGCCCATGCGGCAGCGGCGACCAAGCCCTGCCAGAAGCCAAGCGGCAGCCGTGCGATCTGGTGCTCATAGTCCGGCCGCTGGATTGTGATGGAGCCGAATTTCCGCTCGAGGAAGCGGAGGTTCTGTCGCGACTCGGCGTGGGCGGGATTGCGGGCCAGGGCGCGCCGGTAGTAGAGCGCCGCTTCGCCGGCCGAGCCCATGCGGTAGGCCGCATTGCCAATGTTGTAGAGCGTATCGGCGGGAAGCTGGTCGTAGGGACCGCTGTCGATCCATGCCTTGGCGGCTTCGCTGTAGCGGCCGTCTTCGAAGAGCTTGCCCGCATCCTCGGCAGCGCGGGCGCTTTCCCCGGAAAGGGTCAGGAATACGGCCACCAGTGGCAGGGCGATCCGGCGGAGCTGCTTGAGCACCTTGCTCCGCTCGGAACGGTCCACCCGGGCCTCGGCGCGTTCCTGGCGGAAGCTGCTCTCGTCGCGTCGCTTGAGTACTTCGCCGACGAAGGGGTCCTGACTGTTGCCGAGCCAGCGCTCGATGAAATGGCCGGCCGCGCGGTAGAAGCTCTGGTCCGGCGCATTCTCCACCACGCGCCATTCCTTGTGGCGGGCAATGACGTCGGGATCCTTGTGAAGCCGCGGGGCAATGGCGCGGAAAGCGATTCTCCCGATCAGGCCCAGCGCCAGCAACGCCGGCACGACCTGCCAAGTCCACGGTGGAAGGTTCAGCTTGTTAGAGAGCAGTCCGGCACTGGGATTCACCACGCCGAGGATGTCGGTCATTTGCTCGATCGGCATCGAGAGTGCCGGCGGCGGGGCGGCCATCACGCCCGGTGCGGTGGATGGCAGCACATTGAGCGGGATCGCATCGGAGAGGATTGATTCGTAGCTGCCCTTCGCCGGGTCGAAGTAGACCAGCTTGAAGGGCGGGATCGCCTTTTGCATCTGCAGCGGACGCATGAACTGGCGGAAAATCACCTCTCCGGAGAGTTCACGGCGTTCTTCGCCACGTTCCTGCGGGGTGGCGTCGTAAAGTTTCCAGCCTTCGGCATCGAGTGGCTTCGGCGGAGTGAGCGCGTCGAGATTGCCACTGCCGGAAATGGCGATTTCCAGCGTGACGGGATCGCCTTCGCGCAAATCGGTCTCGCCGGTGACGACCTTCATCTCGAACTGGCCGACGGCATTGACGAAGCCCTCCGGCGCGCCGGGCGGCAGCGGCTTCGACTCGAGTTGCAGGGCCGGGACGGACAACTTGAGCGGCTGGGCGTAGGCCCGGCCGAAATTCTGCACCGACGCGATCTGGAGCTGCAAGGTGAGCGACGCGGGCCCGAGCGTGGCCGGACCGGGCTGGTTGGTGGAGGCGGTGCTGGGGTAGGGGACGGCGTAGTAGGTCCGGCCTAACAGCTGCGCCCGGCCGAGCTGTGGCTGCGGCTGGAAGCGCCAGGCAGACAGGCTTTGGCGCTCGAAGTCAGGGATCCCCCAGTCGATGACGATCTGATCGCCGGGGAAGTAGATCTTGAGCTCCACCGGCTGCTTCTCTCCAAGGAACGGTTGATCCTTGATCGAATGAAAGGCGGCCGAGTAACGGATCCGCTGGTCGCCGACGGTGGCGGTGGCCCAGGTCAGGCTGGTCTCGTCGATCACGCGGAACTCGACCGGGCGGGTGCGCTGGAGTTCGCCATTCACCATCACCTCGATCGGTGGGATCTCATGGGTGCCGACCTCGAGGCTCGACACCACGAAGGGAATGAACTGCTCCAGCCGGCGGCCTTCACCGGCACGGCGCTGGACGTAGCCGCCCAACAGGCGCAGGTCCACGTTCTTGACCACCGGCAGCTTGGGCATGCTGACTTCCTCGCCGAAGTCGCCGCTGCGCAGGACGACTTCGAATTTGGCCTGCTCGCCACGGACGAGGAAGCGGCTGCTCATCAGCGCCTCCACACGGGATGCGGCATGGGCCGCTCCGGCGAGCAGCAGGAAGAGGATAATGTGGCGGATTTGGTTCACGTCGGAAAATTCAGGTTACCAGTCCTTTTCGGGCTGACGGTACTCCAAGCGGCCCGGATTGAGCGCGCCCTTCTCGAAATCAGCATTCTCACGCAAGATGCGGCGGGCGGCGTCCTCCGGGGTCTCGCCTTCCTTGGGCTTGCTGCCGCCGTTCTTCTTGTCGCCTTCCTTGTCACCCTTGCCGTCTTTGGGGCGGTCGCCGCCTTCGCCTTTGTTCTTCTTGTCGCTCTTGTCGCCGCCCTCGCCTTCGCGCTCCTGATCGCCCTTGCCTTCGCCTTCCTGGTCGCCTTCGCCTCCTTCGCCTTCAGGCTGAGGCTGGTCGCCTTGGCCTTCCCCCTCGCCGGGAGAGGGCATCGGCTGGAGCTGCTGGGCGTTCTCCTCGACCTCTTCGAGGATCTCGCGCAGCTTCTTGAGATACTTCACGGTCAGCGTGCGATTGTGGCGCGCATTTTCGAGCGACGAATCGTAGCGCAACGCGGAGTCGAAGTGCTTCACGCCATCGATCCAGTCGCTGATCACGGAGTTGAATTTATCGAAGCCGGCGCTTTCGCCATTTTCGGGGGCCTCGCTTTGCATCCATTCGGAGAGGTTCTCGCGGACCATCGTGTCGAAGGTCTCCATGGGATCCACCGGCTTGCCGGCTTCCGGCTTCTTCTCGTCCTTCGACAAGCCGAGGATGGAGTCCGCGATGCGCCCGAAGGCGTCCGGCTTCTCCTCATCTTCCTTGGGGTTCACGTTCGGATAGGCGGCGTCCCGCGATAGCCGTTTCCAGCCGCCGCCAAAGAGGACGCTGCCCATGCCATGATGGGCGGCGGCGCGGACCTTCGGATCATCGGACTTCAACGCGGCACTGAACGCACTGCGGGCGGACTCAAGCTCGCCCTGGAGATAAGCGGCATTTCCCTCTGCCAGACGGTAGCGGGCGATCCGTTCCGGATCCTTCTCGGCCATGGCGAGGCCCTTGAAATAGGTCACCGCTTCCTCATGCCGGCCTTCTGCGAGCGCGCGGCGGGCGTCGTCCTCCACCCCGGCCTTGGCAGGCTGCGGGAACAGAAGCACCAGCGCCGCGGTGGCGGTCGCACTGGCCGGGCCGAGTCCCCGCCAGCGGGTGCCCGCGATGACCGAGGCCATCAGCATCAGGATGCCCGGCAGCACGAACCACTGGAAGTACTCGATGGGCACGAACCGTTCGCGGCCGGCGATCTCGAATTGCTCCATGTCGGAAATCGCCAGCTTCACCATCTCCGGGATGCTGGTGGCGGAGGTGGCGGCGGCAAAGCGTCCGCCTGTTTCCAAGGCCATCCGCTTCAGCGGCTCGGCATTCAAGGCGCTGCGCACCGGATTGCCCGCACGATCGCGGTGGCGGCCGTCGGGGAAGTCCTTGTCCGGGACGAAGTCGCCGAGTTCGGTGCCCATGCCGATGGTGAAAACGTAGATGCCGGAGCGCTTCGCCTCTGCCGCCAGCCGCATCATCCGCCCGGTGGTTTCATCGCCGTCGGTCATGATGATCAACGCGTTCTCCTTCTGGCCGGTCTCCTTCAGCGTCTTGATCGCCATTTCGAGGGTGCCTTCGAGATTCGTGCCGCCCACCGGGATGTAGCCGGTGTCGAGCTGGTCGATGGTTTCTCGCGCCGCCGAATGATCCGGGGTGAGTGGGGCGACCAGGTAGGGTTCCCCGGCGAAGGCGATCACGCCGATGCGATCTCCCGGCAAGGCATCCATCAGGTCATAGCAGAGGGTCTTTGCCTGGGTCAGCCGGTCTGGCTTGAGGTCATTCACCAGCATGCTTCGGGAAAGGTCGAGCGCGAGCAGGACGTTGCGGCCCTTGGTGGTTTCGGTTTCGAGACCCTTGCTGGTCTGCGGCCGCGCCAGGCCGAGCGCCAGCAGCACCACTGCCGTCAGCAAGAAGGAGAACGCGAGCCAGCGCGGCAGCGGGCTCGACCGGCGCAGCAGCTTCGGGCGCAGGCGCGGTGCGGCAAAGGCGGCCCACTGCTTGCGACGCAGGCGCGCGGTCAGCACCGCTCCGATCGCGAACAGCGGGATCAGTAGCAGCAACAGGAGCCAGGCGGGTTGGGCGAGCGTCATGGCGCGGGAGGCGGATTGAGGGCCAACACGAAGGCGGCGGACAGGGAGGCAATCACCGCAGCCCCAATGAACCACGGAAACAGTTCGGTGTCTTCGATGACCGTGCGGGACACCGTTTCGGACTTCTCAAGCTCGTCGATGCTTTTGAAGGTGCCTTCCAATTCCGCGACATTCTGGGCCCAGTAGTGCTCGCCCTTGGTCAAGGTGGCGATCTTCTTCAGGGTCGGCAGGTCGAACTCCTGGCGGGCGAAGCGCTGAATGTGGCGTTCGACCCGGCCCTCCTCGGTGCCGATGGCGATGGTGTAAATCTTGATGCCGAGCTTCTTGGCATTCTCCGCGGCCTCGATGGGGGAGATCTTGCCGGAATTCGAGGCTCCGTCGGTCAGCAGGACGATGATCTTGCTCTTGGCATCCCGCGATTCCAACCGCGTCGATGCGGCCGCGATCGCCGAGCCGATGGCGGTGCCCATTTCCTTGAGGATGTTCAGGTCCACCTGCCGGAAGCTCTGGAGCAGCCAATCGTGATCGAGGGTGATGGGGCTGACCGAGTAGGGACGGCCGGAGAAGATCACCATGCCAATGCGGTCGTCCTTGCGGCCTTCGATGAACTTGTGAACCACCGCTTTCGCCGCATCCAGCCGCTGCAAGGGCCGGCCGTCGGGCGTGTAGAAGTCATCGATGCTCATCGACAGCGACACGTCGAAGGCGATCACGATGTCGATGCCGCTGGCGGTTTTGCTCTGATACTCGTTGCGCCACACCGGGCGGGCCATCGCGAGGATCGCCGGTATCAGTGCGAGGATGGCCAAGGGCATGCCGAAGGAGAATGCGGTGCGGCGGACCTTCGCCCCGAGACTGACCAGCACCGACAGTGTGGAAAAGGTCAGGGCCGCCTCCGCCCCGCGGCCGCGCCGCAGGATGAATAGCAGCAGGCAGGGGATCAGCAGCAGCAGCCACTGCGACTGGGCGAAGCGGAAATGTTCGAGGAATTCCGTCATGCTGGCTGGTACTGGTGGAGTCGGTCGAGCAATTGGCGGGCCGCTCCGAAAAGCGCCACCGGATCGCCATTTGCGTCGCGACCATACTTCAATCGGGCGAGATGGGAAAATCCTTCCGCCGTGACATTGCGCAACTCCTCAGGGTAGCTGGATAGCGCGGCGTGGCGGGAAATGAACTCCTCGTGGGTCTCGAACAACGCCGGATCCCCACAAACGGTAGCCAGATAGCGGCGCAGGACTAGCGACACCTTGGTCGCGGCCACCTGCATTCCACCCTCGGGCACGGCATCCAGATCATGCTGCGCCAGTGCGTAGGCCTCCTCCCGCAGGTGCCGCGGGTCGGTTTCCGTCGTTCTGGTGCGGCGCAGGTAAAATGCGAAGCCCACCACGCCGGCGATGGCCAGGCCGATGAGCACCCATGCCCATGGCGGCAGGCCGGGATCGGGCAACAGCGGGTCTGCCGGGACCAGATCCCGGAGCACCAGCGCGTCGTCAGTTTCCTTGGCCATGGTAGATCAGCGGGCGCGCTTGCTTGCGCGTTTTTTCAAGAGCCGGTGAAGATCGCCGAGCCGTTCGCGGTCGGTCGAGATCTGCGCGTGGTCGATGCCGTTCTTCTTGCAGATCGCGCGGATGCCTTCCATCTGGCGGCGCATCAGCTTTTCGTAGCCCATGCGCAGGTTGGCGTTGTTGGTATTGACCAGCGCCTCCCAGCCGGTTTCGGGATCGGTGAATACGACCCGGCCGGCTTTCGGCAGGGTCATTTCCAGCGGGTCATTCACCTGCAGGGCGATCGTCTCGTGCTTGCGCGCCACCTTGCCGAGCGGCTTGTCGATCGGATCATCGAAGAAGTCCGAGATCATGAACACGAAGGCTTTCCGCCGCAGGGTGCGGATCAGGAAATCGCAGGCGGATTGGATCGAGGTGCCCGGCTTGTCGGGCTCCGCCATCAGGATCTCGCGCACGATCCGCAGCACGTGGCGGGTTCCTTTCGCCGGGGGGACGAACAGGATCGGCTCGTGCGCGAATAGCAGAAGGCCGACCTTGTCGCCATTGCCCACGGCGCTGAAGCCGAGGATCGCCGCCGCTTCCGCCGCTGCCTCGCGCTTTGAAAAGTGAACGCTGCCAAACTCGGCGGAACCCGAGACATCCACTGCCAGGATCACCGCCAGCTCTCGCTCTTCGCGGAACTTCCGGATGTAGGGCGTGCCCATCCGCGCGGTGACATTCCAGTCGATGAAGCGGATCTCATCGCCGTGCGCGTACTCGCGGAAGTCATCGAAATCGAGGCCTTGGCCGCGGAAGGACGATTGGTATTCGCCGGCAAAGGTCTCCCTCACCAGTCGCCGGGCCTTGAGCTCGAGCTTGCGGACCCGGCTCATCACTTCCTCGATGTGCTCGTCGTGGGTCATGGGAAAGAGACGCAGGACTGGAAGACGCACGACACAAGGCTGGAGGGCGTCCAGTTGGCCGTGCTGGTTCTGTCGTTCGCGCGCCGCATTATGATTTCAAGTCTTGCGTCTTGGGTCTTGAAGTCTTGCGTCTTCAGGGCACCGGCACCTTCGCGAGGACGCGATCGAGGATTTGGTCCGTGGTCACTTCCTCGGCTTCCGCCTCGTAGCTGAGCAGGATGCGGTGGCGCAGGACGTCGTGGGCCATGTCTTTCACGTCTTGGGGCGTCACGTAGGCGCGGCCGGCGCTGAAGGCGCGGGCGCGGGCGGTCAGGGCGAGATTGATCGTGCCACGCGGCGAGGCGCCAGCGCGGATCAGATGCTTCAGCCCGCCGTCAATCTTGGCCGGGAAGCGGGTCGCGCGGATCACATCGACGATGTATTCGCGCACCGCGGGATCGATGTAGATCTGGTTCACGTGCGAGCGGGACTCGGCGACCTGTGCCGGGCTGGCCACGGTGCGAGTCTGGTAGGGCGGGGCGGAGGTCGCCATGCGGTCGAGAACCTGGAGTTCCTCGTCCTTGGTCGGATAGCCGACGCTCACCTTGAGCAGGAAGCGGTCGAGCTGGGCTTCCGGAAGCTGATAGGTGCCCTCCTGGTCGATCGGGTTCTGCGTTGCCAGCACCAGGAATGGCTCGGGCAGCTTGTAAGTCGTGTCCGCGAGGGTGACCTGCTTTTCCTGCATCGCCTCAAGCAAGGCGGACTGGACCTTGGCCGGGGCGCGGTTGATTTCGTCGGCGAGGATCAGGTTATTGAAAATCGGCCCCAGCTTCGGCGAGAACTTCGCCTCCTGCGGGTTATAGACCATGGTGCCGAGCAAGTCGGCCGGCAACAGGTCCGGGGTGAACTGGAAGCGGGCGAAACTCGCATCGAGCGACCCAGAGAGCGCCTTCACCGCCAGGGTTTTCGCCAGGCCGGGGACGCCTTCTAACAAAATGTGGCCATTGCATATCAGCCCGACGACCAACCGGTCCACCAGCCGGTCCTGGCCGACCAGCACGCGGCCCATTTCCTCTTTTACGGCGGTAATCCAGCCACTGGTGGCGGCGATCCGGTCCTGCAGTTCTTCAGTCGTCATTGTTCGGCTTTCAAAAAGGATGGGTGCCCGCGGGCGGCACGGCCAGCGCGAATCCACGCTGACAACGGGCTAAGCGACCCGGGGGTGCTGGCGTGTCTAAAAACACCGCCTTCAACCGAACCTCTCGTGCAAGCGTGTCAGCACTTCGCCGGCCATCCGCGCCGTGGCCGCGAATTCTCGCGAAACCCGTTGGTCGGCGATCACCCGGCTCCAGAACTCCCGCGCCAGCAAAAGCATCTCCCGCCATGCCTCCGCCGCGGCCGGCACCGGCGGCTGCGGGGCGAAAGCTCGATCCATCAGTTCGCCCTGCGGCCCCGGGGCCCAAAGCATCGGCAGCATGTCATAAGCGGGTGCCAGCACGAAGGGGAGGGAGTCGGTCATCCGGAAGGCCAGATTGCCCGCGTGCATGTCGGTGTTGCCGATCAGCTCGCCGAAGGCCTGCAGGCGGCGCACCCGCTCTGTGGCGGGGGACTCACATAGGCCGTAGCGCTCTAAATCCGCGACCCGCGTCGCCCAATCTCCGGAATGTCCTCCGTGCAAGGTCGCCAGCGAGATGGTTCCCCGGCGGCCGCCGTTCGTCGTGCGGTCGAAGCGAGACAATTCAAGGAATCTCCGGCCGCCGGCATCGATCAGGCGCTGCGCTTTCTCCGCGAGTCCCGCCTCCGCGAGCAGTTCCAGCGCGTGCCACTCCATGGCCAGCAGGTCTGCCCAGCGCCGGCCGGTCCCTTGGCTGACTGGCGGGGAAAATTTCACCAGCACCTGCCGCCGCTCGACGCCGGATTCCTCCAAGGTCGCCAGAAATTTCGGCTGCTCACCGCCGAGCCAGCCGCCGGGCATCGGCTCCGTCATCGTGCGCGCCGCCAATTCCGGATAGCGGGTCATGGCCTGGTGCGGCGCCAGCGTCGATTCTGGGGTGGGCTGCATCTGCAAGGCCAGCGCCCGGCGCAGGCAGGCGTCCCCGAGGATCCAGTCGCCCGGTCCTTCCTCACCGGCGGCGTGGAGAAAAACCACCAGGTCATCGTCGCTCCAGCGACCGGGGTCCGCTGACATCTGGAGGCCACTCGCCAGCCGCGTCGCCAACGCCCCACCGAGAAATCCCCGCGGGGTCAATTCGCGCACGAAACCCGGTAGTCCGTCCGATAATCCCTCAGAGTCGGAGAAGTGTCCGATCCATGCCGGCGGGGTGTCTTCCCACTGGATTCGCCACGCCCCGTGATAGGCCTCAACCGTCCCGCGTCGCTCGGCGCGGCCCGCCGCGTCGATTTGATAGAGTGGAAAAGTGGTGTCCGTTTCCCTCACTTTCCGGCGGAGCGCATAGCGAGTCCGGCGGGTGGCGCCGAAGCTCGCCACGTGGCTCCCGAAGTCGCCGAGGGTCCGGGTGATGGTGGACCGATCTACCCGGAAATCGGCCGCCAACTCGGCGGCTGAGACCGGGCCGGTGGTCTGGAGGCGTGAAAACAGGTCTTTCGCGGGCAATCGTGGGGGGCGAGCCATGCGCCACGGGTTATGCAGCGAAAAATCGGCAAATGGGAAGCTTTGTTATGTCTGATTGTGAATAATTTATCTCGTATTTGCTGATTGGTTTCGCAGCGAAATCTTCAGTCAATCAGGAGCGAATCCAAGCCAGCACCTTGCTGTCATCGCCATCTGCCGCCCACACTTGGCGGAGGAAGTCGGACATGTGGTGGTCGCCATTCCGCTCGAGGAAGGCCCGGTCGCCGCCGCAGCCATACATCAGGTCGGGATCCAGCTCGCCGCGTAGCTTTGCCTTCGCCTTGGCGAGGATCCGGGGCAGATACACCACGCCATCCAACTCGTCGCCAAAGGTTGGGATGTCATCTCGCGTCAGTTCTTTCTCGCCTAGTTTGCCCTTCATGACCACCTCGAAATAGTCGCGCCGGGCCGCCGCCACCAGTAGGGCGGTCGAGGGGGAAGGGGCGCCTTCCTCGCAAAAGTCCTCCACGAAATCGAAGAACTCGCGCGGCTTGTAGCCGATTTCCGCGAACAGTGCGGAGTCGCTTGCATCGTAGTAGCCGGTGAAGTCCTTGTCGCCGGACTGGTAGAACTTCACGCAGCGGTCAAAGAGGTCGAGAAAACGGTCGTTCCAAGTCATGTGCCGCCAAATTGGCGCATCCTTGCGAGAACGCAAGGGCGGCACACTGCACGATTCAGTGGCATTTCGCTCAGGTGGCAATTCGCCGCTAATGGGGTTCGCGAAGGCTTTCCCGACAACCACCGGGGGAGCAAGCCACCGCTAATCCATGGCATGTTGATGGCTAGGGAAACGATCACCATGAAACCCCAAATGTTCCGCCGCATGATCGCGGCCCTCGTTCTCGCCTCGAGCGGTCTTGCCTCCGCTCAGCATCCGTTCCGCATCCAAGATCTCTACGAGCCGGCCCTTGCGCCTTTTTACCATGGGGTTGCCTCGGGAGACCCGGTGAACGATGGCTTTATCATCTGGACCCGGGTCACGCCCAAGCCGACTGGAAACCTGAACTTTCACCGAAAGGTGCCGGTGAAATGGATCGTCGCCAGCGATCCGTTGCTGACCCAAGTGGTGGCGCAAGGCAACCAGTTCGCCCTGGCCGCGAGCGATTTCACCGTGAAAGTGGACGTTCGCGGCCTCGCCGCCGGGCAGACGTACTACTACGGATTCGAGGCGCTGGGTCGCGAGTCGATCACGGGAAAGGCGAAGACCGCGCCAGACGTAGCCGTGGACCAGCTGAAGTTCGCCGTCGTTTCCTGCGCGAACTACGAATGGGGCTACTTTTCAGGCTACGAGCAGATCTCCCGCCGCACCGATCTCGACGCTGTCATCTGCGTCGGTGACTACCTCTACGAATATCCGGACAACGACTCCTACAGCTCCGAGGAGATTCGCGACGAGCGAGTGCTGTTTCCCCGCAACGAGACCGTCACGCTCAAGCACTACCGCACCCGCTACGCAAACTACCGGCTCGACCCGAATCTCCGGCGGGCCCACCAGCAGCATCCGTTTATCGCCATCTGGGATGACCACGAGTTCGCCAACAACGCGTGGCGCGGCGGTGCGGAGAACCACAACCTTCGCAAGGAAGGAAGCTGGAAACGGCGGGAAGCCGCGGCCATTCGCGCCTTTCTCGAATGGATGCCCATCCGCGAGCAGGGCACCAGTATCTATCGGACCCTGAATTACGGTCCGCTGATGGATCTCATCCTCATCGACACCCGCATCGAGGGACGTGACCCCCAGATCGAGGACGTTAATGAACCGCTGCTCTATGCGCCCAGCCGCACGATGCTAGGCCGGCCGCAGAAGGATTGGTTGAAAACGGAGATGTCGGATTCCGCTGCCACATGGAAGGTCATTGGCAATCAGGTGGTCTTCTCCGAGTTCAACATCGGCTTCACCGCGCCTCTCGATCCGTTGGTGACGTCGGATTTTCTCGAAAGCCAGTTCCTCGACATCTGGGACGGGTATCCGGCGGAGCGCCGCGAGCTGGTGAACTACATCGCTGATCAGGATCTCGACAACGTGGTGATCCTGACGGGTGACATTCATTGCAGCTTCGCCTTCGAAGTCGCGGATCCGGTGTTAGGGAATCCTTTTTATGACCCCGCCACTGGGGCGGGGGCGGTCGCGGTGGAGTTCGTCACGCCAAGCCTGTCCGCGGCGAATTTCGATGAGGAACTGGGGGAGTTCTTCACTGGTCAGCTTGAGGAGGTCATCAATTCCCCTTTCGGAGGCTTCAATTACAATCCCCACATGAAGTATGCCGACTTGGACCAGCACGGCTATGTGGTGCTTTCGGTCAGCCCGTCTGCAGTCCAAGCGGACTATTACTTCCTAGCGGACGTGCTGGTCCCGGTAACGACAGAGAGCTGGGGTGCTGGATTCACCGTGGATGCCGGCAGCACGCTGTTGGTTCCCGCTACCTCACCTGCGCCGGCCAAGCCGGTGCAGGATATTCCCGCACCTTGAGCGACGCTACATCCCGCATGAGACGCCGGCCTGATCCCGCAACCGCTCGATTTCGAGGGACGGGATCACGGTCGGTTCGGGATACTCGAAGATTTCTCCCTCGTAGTTCCGCAGCACGGTCTTGTCGCGGTCCTGGTGCACCACGTAGTTCGGATTCAGCGGGATCTTGCCGCCGCCGCCGGGGCCATCGATCACGAACTGTGGGATGGCGTAGCCGGTGGTGTGGCCGCGCAGGCCCTCGATGATTTCGAGGCCCTTCGACACTGAGGTCCGCAGGTGCGAGGACCCGCGGATCAGGTCGCACTGGTAGAGGTAGTAGGGCCGCACCCGGCACATCAGGAGCTTGTGGACCAGTGCCTTCTGGATTTCCACCGAGTCGTTCACGCCTTTCAGCAGGACGCTCTGGTTGCCGAGCGGGATGCCGGCGTCGGCCAGGCGGCCGAGCGCCTCCTTTACCTCAAGCGTCAGTTCGCGCGGGTGATTGGTGTGCACCGAAATGAACAGCGGGTGATACTTCTTCAGCATCTCGCACAGCGCGGGCGTGATACGCTGGGGCAGGAAAATCGGGATCCGCGAGCCGATCCGCAGGAACTGGATGTGCGGGATGGCGCGGATGCGGCTGAGGATTTTCTCCAGCTTCGAATCCGAAAAGAGCAGCGGATCGCCCCCGGAAAGTAGCACGTCGCGGACTTCCGTGTGTTCTTCAAGGTATTTGAAGGCCGCTTCCCACTGGGTTTCGAGATGCTGCTCGCCGACACCCGAGACGACCCGCGAACGGGTGCAGTAGCGGCAGTAGGACGCGCAGCGGTCGGTGACGAGGAAGAGCACGCGGTCCGGGTAGCGGTGGACGAGGCCCGGCACGGGCATGTGCGAGTCCTCGCCGCAGGGGTCAGCCATTTCTTCCGGAGCGTCCCAGGCTTCCTCCAGCCGCGGGATCACCTGGCGGCGGATCGGGCAATTGGGATCGTTCGGATCGATCAGGTTGAAAAAGTGCGGCGTGATCGACATCGCCAGCTTGTTGCCAGCCAGAAGCACGCCAGCGCGCTCCTCGTCGGTGAGCTTCAAGCGGCTTTCGAGGGCGGACAGCGAAGAAACGCGGTTCTTCAGCTGCCAGGCGGCTTCGTGCCAGTCGGTCATCGCTTCCGCTGGCCAGTATCCTGGTGCATGCGAGCGGAAGGCGGGGTCAAGGTCGGAGGTATAGCCCATCGGGGTTCCGCGAAAATAGGGGGCATCCGTTAGCTGTCAAACGACAGCTTTAGCCGGTGACACGGGAATTGGAGTGGTAAATTATTCCGGAATTCTCGCAGAATCCTTGGTCCGGCGGGTGACGAAGAGGGTCGCTTTCGTCCAAGCGGGGCTCGCGATGACTAAGCCCATGGCCGCGGCCGGAGCGTCACCTTGACAGCCGAGCCGGGGTTTCCCGACTATGGGAGAGTGAAATGGCGGGTCCTCCAATGGCTCATATCGTCAGGTGGCTTGCTGGCAGCGGGTGTCCTGGGGCTTTCGTCCTGTGGCGAGAAGAAGGGAGCTCCCGAGGCTTCGGCCGAAGCGCGTGACGATCACAGCGCCGCGGTTCGCGAGTTCCTTTCGGCTCCGAGCCGGTTCCGTGAAGTCGTGTCCACGATCCGCGATGAGGCGAGCTATGATCGTGGCGCTCCAGCGTTGGAAGAGGTCCTGCAGGGTTTCCGCGACTCCGCGGCCACCTTCCGCGCGCTGGCTCCCCCGTCGGAATCGGAACAGGTGAAGTACCGACAGATGATTGCCGATGGATTGCGCGGGGCGGAGCCGACCGGTGAAGACATGCTGACCCTGATCTCGATCAAGACCCGCGAGGCGGAGGTTTCCGAGTGGATGAAGGAATTCATGGCCGTTGCCCAGGAAGCGGGTGCCGAGGCGCTCCGCCTTTACGGCAAAGTCGACTATCCCGCCGCTGCGGCGGATGGACCCTTCAAAGCGGATCTGAGCCAGCTCAAGATGGGGCCGCTTCCCGCTCCTTCGCCGCCTCCGCGGAAAGAAGCCGTAGGTGGCGGTTCCAATCCGCTGTTGGAGCACCTTGGGAGCGAGCCCTCGGGGGACGAACCCTAGCTGGCAATCGTGCCGTCGCAACGAACCTCTCCTTGGCGCGGCGTGGCAAGCCGCTAGCCTCATGCCATGGACGACACGCCGCGGCCACCGCGACGCAAGCGCTACTTGGGCAAGAACCCGCGGCGCTTCGAGGACAAGTACAAGGAACTCAACCCGGAGCGCTATGCCGAGACGGTGGGCAAAGTGTTGGAGTCCGGGAAGACGCCGGCCGGGATGCACGTGCCGATCATGGTGGAAGAGTGCCTTGAAGGCCTGCGGCTTGGCCCCAGCGACGTCGGCGTGGATTGCACGCTCGGCTACGGCGGGCATGCCCGGGAGATCCTCGCCCGCATCGCGCCCGGTGGCCGCTTGATCGGGCTGGATGTCGATCCGATCGAACAGCCGAAGACGGAAGCCCGGATGCGCGCTGCTGGCTTTGGCGAGGAGGTTTTCACCGCGGTGCGCTCGAACTACGCCGGCATCGGCAAGGTGCTCGATGGCCTCGCGCTCGATGCCGTGGACTTCATCTTTGCCGACCTCGGTTGTTCCTCGATGCAATTCGACGATCCCACCCGGGGCTTCACTTTCAAGGTCGATGGTCCGCTGGACATGCGGATGAATCCCGGGCGCGGGATGGCCGCCTCCGTGTGGTTGGCCAAGGTGAAGGAAGCGAAGCTGGCGGAGGTCTTGTTAGAGAATGCCGATGAGCCGCTGGCGGAGGAGATCGCCGCGGCTCTTGCTGGCCGGCATTTTCCCACGACGAAACCCTTGGTCGCCGTGATCCGGGCGCTGCCGGCGGTGGCGAAGCTCGACCCGGAGCGATCCGAGTTGACGGTGCGCCGGGTCTTCCAGGCCATCCGCATCGCCGTGAATGAGGAATTTTCCTCGCTCGATGCCTTCCTGCGCCAGCTCCCGCAATCGCTCAAGCCCGGGGGGCGGGTGGTGATCCTGACCTTCCACTCCGGCGAGGACCGGCGGGTGAAGAAGGCCTTTCAGGCGGGCGAACGTGAAGGCACCTACGCCGAAGTGAGCGATACCGTGATCGTCGCGGGCCCGGAGGAACGCCGGAACAACCCGCGCAGCATCCCGGCGAAACTGCGCTGGGCGGTCAGGTCCGCTGCAACATGACGCGCTAGGTTCACGTTGAACACCCGGTGCTGCTCGACGGCCCGCCGTATCATTCGCTAGAAATTCGATCATCCCATGAAGCCGCTCCGTTTCTTCGTCGTTTCCCTTCTCGCCACCACCGCCGCATTCGCTGCGCCGAAGCCCATCAACCCCGCCGACTACAAGGAGCCGGTCAAGGTTTCCTGCATCGGTGACAGCATCACGCAAGGGTCCGGCGCGGCGTCGGGGAAGTCCTATCCTTCACAGCTTCAGGAAATGCTGGGCGACAAGTGGAAGGTCGGCAATTTCGGCGTGAGCGGCCGGACGCTGCTGAAGAAGGGCGACTATCCCTACTGGAACGAGAAGGCCTATCAGAATGCCCTCGGCTCCTCGCCGGATGTGGTGATCATCATGCTGGGCACGAACGATACCAAACCGCAGAACTGGAAGCACGAGGCGGAGTTCTCAGCGGACTACACTGAGCTGGTGAAGTCGTTCCAAGCGCTCGCAAGCAAGCCGCGCATTTACGTCTGCCGTCCGTGTCCGGTGTCCGAGCCTGGCAACTTCGGCATCAACGAGAAGAACAACAAGGAGTGGATCAAGCGCATCGACAAGCTTGCCAAGGAGATGAAGCTTGAGGTGATCGACATGCACAAGGCGCTCGAAGACAAGCCGCAGCTCCTGCCCGATCGCGTGCATCCCAACACCGAAGGTGCGGCCGAAATGGCGAAGGCAGCCTACAAGGAGCTGACCGGCAAGAAGGCTCCCGAAGCGGTGGCCAAATAAGGGGTGTCGACGTTCCGTCGACACGTCACGACCTCTTCCCCATGTCAGGCCGCTTCCTCTCCCTGCTGTTTTTCGCCACGGCGCTCCATGCCGGCGAGCTAGCCGATCCTCTGGTGGCGAATGACGGCACGAAGATCGCCACCGCTGCCCAGTGGCGGGACCATCGCCGTCCGGAACTCATCGAGCTCTTCACCCGCGAGATGTATGGCCGGAATCCGGGCCGGCCGGAGAAGATGATCTTCGAGGTCTTCGATCGCGATACGAAGGCGCTTGAGGGCAAGGCCACCCGGATCCAGATCGCTCTCTTCCCCGGGGGGAAGCCGGGGCCGCGGATCGACCTGCTGGTGTATGTCCCCAGTGGTGTCCAAGCACCGGTCCCGGCCATCCTCGGCCTGAATTTCTGGGGCAACCATGCGATTCACAAGGATCCCGGCATTCGTCTTACCGAAAGCTGGATCGAAGGCCGGACATCATACGCCGACCTAACAGGCGTTCGCGATCACAAGGCCACCGACGCGGCTCGCGGGGTCAATGCGAACCACTGGCCGGTCGAGGAAATCATCTCCCGCGGCTATGCGCTGGCCACGATGTATCGCGAGGATGTGGCGGCTGACCATGAGCCGTACTTCGGCAGCGGTGTGCATCCGCTGTTTCCCCAGCTTCAACAGGGCGATGACAACTTCAGCACGATCGGTGCCTGGGCGTGGTCGCTGAGCCGGGCGCTGGATGCCTTGGAGAAGGAGCCGCTCATCGATTCGAAGCGGGTCGCGGTCTTTGGCTTTTCGCGCCTGGGGAAGGCCGCGCTGTGGGCCGGTGCCAGCGATGAGCGCTTCGCGATGGTATTGAGCAACGAGTCCGGGGCGGGAGGAGCCAAGCTGTTCCATCGCGGGGTGGGGGAAAGCATCGAGCGCCTGACCACGGTGTTTCCCCACTGGTATGCGCGGAGCTTCAAGAAGTATGCTGGCAAGGACAAGGAGCTGCCCTTCGACCAACACCTGGTCATTTCGCTGGTCGCGCCTCGTCCGGTGTATGTCGGCAGCGCGCAGGAGGACACCTATGCCGATGCCGAGGGAGAGTTCGCCGCGGCAAAGGCGGCCGAGCCGGTGTTCCGTCTGTTAGGAGCGGAGGGACTGCCGGCGGACACGTGGCCAGCGGTCGGTGTTTCGGTGCAGGGCGGCATCGGCTACCATGTGCGGCCCGGCAAGCATGACGTGTTGCCCTTCGATTGGCAGCAGTATTTGCTGTTCGGGGACAAGCACTTGAAGCCGCGCTAGGCGACTGGCTTCGGTTTGAGATCCAGCCGCATGCCGCGGCAGCGTCGCAAGGTCTGCCAGAGGCTGAAGGCACCGAGCATCCCCCCGCTGGCGAGCGCCACCGACGTCAGCAGGAGATTGCCGGCACCAATGCCGATGAAGACGGTTGCTCCCGCGACCAGCCCCATCACGCCGGAAACGAGCGCGGGCAGCACGCGGGTGATGCCGTTGCTCGCGAATGCCCGCCCGGACACCGCGTAAACCAGCCGGTGCATCACCGACAGGGGAAACCACGCCGCAAGGATCAGCCACGGCACCGCGATGAACGCCAGTAGCCAGGAAGGGGTAACGTCTGGCGCGAGGCCCTTTCGTCCCAGGACGATCGCCACCGACCACAGGGACGAAATCCACACGCTCCGGATGATCCATTCCTTGGTGACTGCGCGGATCCATTCGCTTGCGGTCACCGGCAGGACGGCAAAGGCCGGGAACACCCCGAGATCCGGCGTGTGCATCAACTCCAGCCACGACTGGAAGTAGGAATCCCGGCCGGGCCAACCGGTGAGGATCGCGACCGCGGCGAGTGCGAGGAAGCCGACGAGTAGCCACACGAAGTGCTCATCGATTCCGAATTGGTCGTCCATCCACGGGGTGAGCAAGGCCAGTAACACCATCAGGACCAGCGTCCCAATGGTCCACCGTGTGCGCGGGAACCATGTCATGGCTTGCTGGCTGCCCAGGCACGAAAGGAAACGTTGCCGCGGGGTGAACCAGCGCCAAAGCAGACGCTCGAATCGTGGCATGGGACCGCCGGGCAAGAATCCCTCCATGCCGAACCATGCGAAGGCGACGTGCTGGCGGATGTCCCGACGCTGGTCTTCGTCCGCGGCTTCGGGAATTTGATCTACGGACGAGACCTCATCGTGGGCCTCTGGCGCTGTTAGATCCGCGGGAGCTACGATTTCCCCGCTCTCCGCGATCTCTTCCCGATGTCTCCATGCGCCGCTCCATTCGCGGAGGGAGATCACCAGGACAACGGCGAGAATGCCCAGGTGAAGCGCCGGAGTGGGCGTCCCGTGGGTGGCAAATGACCATGGCAAGACCGGCAGCCAGACCAGGCCGGTGACCTTGGCCATGCGCAGGGAGAACTCGCTTTCTCCAAACCCAAGCCAGCCGCCTAACATGGCGTAGAAGAAGACCACAACGATGCCGATATAAAGGAGAGTCGTCGAGATCCGCCCGCCATTCAGCGCGAAACCGCTGCCCATCGAGAGGGCTGCTGCACCCAGCGCGGCCGCCACGGTGGATTGGCTACTAAGACCCGCCGCGAGGCACGAAAGGAGCAACGTGACCAGAACTGTCACGACCATTGCGGGCAGATGCTCCCGGGTCCGGATCCTGCGGATGGTGGCCGCAGTGGCCGGGGTCCACTCCAGCAGCCACCCATGGGATTGCCAGCGGGACCGCAGCGACATCGCGAGCAAGGCTCCGACCAATCCGCTGACGGCACCGATGCCGGTGCCTCCGCCACCGCTGCCAAGGACGTTTTCCCCGCCACGAGCCAGCACCACTTGGAGGCAGAAAAGCACGAAGATGGTTCCGCCCTGATCCATAATCCAGCGCGGCGTGAACCGGCGCTTCCGCCACTGGCGCAACTTCTGGCGCAGCGGCTTTTCCCATGATGGCCGGTGGGTCATGAGTGCTCGTCTTGAATGCCGAGCTCGCGGCCAAGTTGACGGATCAATTCCTCGAGGTCACGGCCGCGGGTGGGCTCATTGAGGTGGATACCTCCGCCGCCGACCACCACGATCCGGTCGGCGAAGCGCACGGCGAGTTCCGGAAACTGGGTGGTGTAGACGATGCAGCGCTTTCTCGTCGCGGCGGCCCGCACCAACTGGCGGAATGCTTCCATGCCGCGTGCGTCCATGCCGGCGGCGAAGGGCTCGTCGATCAGCCAGATATCTGGATCGGCGCAGTGCAGGGCGAGAAGCACCGCCTTGTAGCGCTGCCCGCGAGAAAGCGTTTCCACCGAAGAGAAGGCGACCTCTAACAAGCCAAGCCGCTCCAGCCATTCCTCGATGTCGAGGGGCGGTTTGGCGTCAATCCCCCGCCACAGTTCGGAAAAGATCGCCGCGTTGCGGATCGTGTCCGCGCCGCCGAAATGAAAGCCCTCCCCGGGGAGGAACATCATTCGCTGCCGCTGGTCTAGCCGGTCGCGGTTGAGCTTCTCGCCGTCCATTCTCACTTCGCCGCGGTCCCAGCCGAGCATTCCGGCCAGACAACCGAGCAGGGTCGTCTTGCCCGCGCCGTTCACGCCGAGCACCGCGACGATCTCGCCGGGCTCGAAGGCCAGATCGACATCCCACAGGACGCGCTTCGATCCATAGCGCTTTCCCAAGCCTGCAGCTTCCAACAACGGCATGCGCGAGAGACCACGGCGGGCGGCAGGGTGTCAATCTTGGGCATATCTCAAGGAGATCGCGTTTTGGTTCCTTAACTTGCGACAATGAGAGGGCGTTGATCACACGGAGGGGCCAGAGCCTGGTGCCTGACGTGATAACGAAGAACCCGCTGGTGCCTTTGGGGGGAAGGGCAAGCAGCGGGTTGTCCTGGGGGACTGTTTTCGGGGGGATTTTTCCGTCCGGGGGGAGACGGGGTGCAAGTTTGGCCGGCGGGGGGATCGGCGTTGCTTACGT
Source organism: Luteolibacter arcticus (assembly GCF_025950235.1). NCBI lineage: Bacteria > Pseudomonadati > Verrucomicrobiota > Verrucomicrobiia > Verrucomicrobiales > Verrucomicrobiaceae > Neoluteolibacter > Neoluteolibacter arcticus. Next base: position 48,977 of record NZ_JAPDDT010000013.1, read on the forward strand.
GGAGTATCATGTCCGATTTTTCCCCGGATGCTATCACGCCTTCGCGGGGCACGTCATCGCGGGGGCGAGAGCGGAAGCGGTTGGCCTGAAAACGAAGAACCCGCTGGGTGCCTTTGGGGGGAAGGGCAAGCAGCGGGTTGTCCTGGGGGACTGTTTTCGGGGGGATTTTTTCGTCCGGGGGGAGACGAGGTGGAAGTTCGGCCGACGGGGGGATCGGCGTTGCTTACGTGGAGCATCATGTCCGATTTTCCCCCGAATGCCATTACGCTTTCGCGGGCACGTCATCGCGGGGGCGCGAGACGTTCCATGATGTCGCGGCGGACCCGCGGCGAAAAGGTCATCATGGGATGCAGCGGGCAGGGGACGCAGAGGTTCTCGGCGCGCGCCCATTTGGAGCTGACGGTGGGCCTGATGATCAAGTCGGCGGGGGTGCGGTAGGAAACCACAGGCATGGTGCCGAGGCGGTTCTCGGTCGCTGCCAGCCGGGTGAGGAATTCGCTGCCGGGGCGCATCTGCCGTGCCCCTTCACCATAGAACAGGTGGGCCATCTTGGTGCCGTGATGCGGGGTGGAGATGGTGAAAAATCCGTCGCAGCGCTTCGCCCCGCCGAGTTCCTGCAGGTAGTAGCGGCTGATCAGCCCGCCCATGCTAAAGCCGATGACCACGACACGCTCGTCGCCGAAGCGCTCGTGGATTTCCTGCTTCAGTTGCTCGGCCATCATCGGCAGGCCATCGCGGCCGTCGGCGGGCTTGAGCGATGGCACCAGGCACTCGATGCCGCGCTTCTCCAAGTCGTTCCGCAGGAAGCCGAAGCAGCGCCAGTCGCTCTGGAAAATCCCGTGGACTAGCACCACGCGCTGGGCGGGAATCCGGGCGGTTTCCCCGCCGTGGGCAAGGGTCGCCATGAGGACCGAGGTGGCGAGCAGGTTGCGGAGCATGGCGGAAGAAAGCACGAGTGGCGTCCGAGCGGAAGCGGGAAACCGGCCTTGCGCGGGTCGGTCGCCTCGGCCACGGTCGCCGGACTCTATGGAAACGATTCCGTCTGACACGCTCGCCAAGATCCTCGAACTCCGCCAGGCCAACGGCCTCGAAGCGACCGAAGCGGCGGTCTATGCCGACCTCGAGAAGTCAAAGTGCAAGTGGACGCTGACCGATACGCCGCGCTACCGCCGTGCCGGTGCCTCGCCGCTGTGGGTTTCCGGGAAATACCTGTCCTCCTACGGCACCTGCCCGGCCAGCGGCGAAGCCGATCAAGGCCGGGGTGGCGTTCCGAAAGCTCCCCGGGCCGTCGGACCCAAGCCTCCCGTCGCTCCCAACACCTCGAAAATCGACGAGGCTGCCTTCTATAAGGTGCTTCACGGCAAGGGCTTCCCGGTGAAAATCAGCCAGAACCTGCTGACCGGCGAGATCGAAACCCAGATCCCGGATTCGATTTCGAAGCTGGAACTCCAGTTCAGCATGATCCCGGCAAATGCGTCCGGGGTGCACATCACCCAGACCTCGCCGCAAATCCAAGTGGCAATGCCACTCGAAAAGTTCCTCGAGATCGCCGGGATCCGCCCGTAAGCCGTGCGAATCCGGAATTACGCTTGCCGTAATTCCTGCGAGGGTTAGTTTACGCCGGTGATCGAAAGCTTCGGCGACTCCGAGACCGAAAGCATCTATCGCGGAGTTCCTTCCCGCAAATTGCCCGGCGACATCCAGCCGCGGGCGAGGCGCAAGCTCCGGATGCTGAATCAAGCGCGGGGTCTCAAGGATCTTTCGGTGCCGCCCGGTAACCGGCTGGAGGCCCTTCACGGCAACTTGGAGGGCTTCTGGAGCATCCGGGTGAACCAACAGTGGCGGATCATTTTCCGATGGGAGGATGGCCGGAAGCTCGAGGTTTCAATCACCGACTACCACTAGCCATGAAATCGCGCGAACTGCTGCCGCTCATTCATCCGGGAGAAATACTGCTGGAGGAATTCATCCAGCCGTTGGGGTTGACGCTCGCCGCCGTGTCACGTGCGACAGGGATCGCGCCGTCCCGTCTGACGGAGATCACGAAGTGCCGGCGAGGCGTCACGGCGGAGACCGCCCTGCGCCTCGCCCGGTTTTTCGGCACCTCAGCGGCTTTCTGGGTGGGGTTGCAAGCCGAACACGACCTTGAGGCGGCCGAGCGCGAGATTGGCGCGGCGGTGGAGCGGGAGGTGAAGGCCCATGTCGGCTGAGTCCGTGCTGTCCCGATTGCGTGTTGCCCGCGGCGGCGAGCGGCCCTAGCGTCCGCGCCCCGCCACCCATGAGCGCCCTTTCCGACAAGCCGGTCCGCCTCTACGACACCACCCTGCGCGATGGCACGCAGGGCGAAGGTTTCCAGCTCTCACTGCTCGACAAGCTCCGCATTGCCGAGCGGCTCGATGCATTCGGCATCGATTACATCGAGGGCGGCTGGCCCGGCTCGAACCCGAAGGACGTCGAGTTCTTCCAAGAGGCGAAGAAGCTCAAGCTCAGTCACGCGAAGCTGGCGGCCTTCGGCTCGACACGCCGTGCCGACACGCCGGTCGAGCAGGATCCGCAGGTGAAGCTCTTGCTGGATGCGGAAACGCCCGTCGTCACCATCTTTGGCAAGAGCTGGGAGATGCAAGTCACAGAAGTCCTGCGCACCACGCCCGAAGAGAACCGCGCGATGATCCGCGACACGGTGGCCTACCTGAAGCAGCACGGTCGCGAGGTGGTCTATGACGCCGAGCATTTCTTCGACGGCTACAAGGACTCGCCCGGCCATGCGCTCGGCTCCTTGCAGGCGGCGGCTGAAGGCGGGGCCGATTGTCTCGTGCTGTGCGACACCAATGGCGGCACGCTGCCCGAGGAGGTGATGGAGATCTGTGCGATCGTGCGCGCCCGCATCCCGCAGGTGCCGGTCGGCATTCACACGCATAACGACTGCGAACTCGGCGTGGCCAATGCCGTCGCGGCGGTAAGAGGCGGCGCGGTGCAGGTGCAAGGCACCATCAACGGCTACGGCGAACGCACCGGGAACTGCAACCTCACCTCGGTGATCCCGATCCTGCAGCTCAAGATGGACATGGAGGTCGTGCCCGATTTGACGAAACTACGGGAACTCTCGTACTTCGTCGATGACGTCTCTAACAATCCTCACTTCGCCCGCGCGGCGTTCGTGGGACGCACGGCCTTCGCCCACAAGGGCGGCATGCACGTCAATGCCGTCCAGAAGCTGGCCCGCAGCTACGAGCACATCGTGCCGCAGGCCGTCGGCAACGAGCAGAACATCCTGGTCTCCGAACTCAGCGGCCAATCGAACATCCTGATCAAGGCCGAGCAACTCGGCATCCCGCTCGACAAGGGCTCGGCCGAAGCCAAGGCGGTGCTACAGAAGGTGAAGGAACTGGAGAACGAGGGCTATTCCTTCGAGGCGGCCGGTGGCTCGCTCGAGCTGCTGATCCGCCGCGAGCTGGGTCGCTACGAGAAAACCTTCGATCTGAAGGAATTCCACACCAGCTTCCGTCAGTATCGAGACGGCCACGATCCGGTCTGCGAGGCGACCGTGAAGCTCTATGTGGGCGAAGTTCCAAAATACACCGTCGCCGAAGGCCGCGGCGTGGTGAATGCCCTCGACAAGGCGTTGCGAGGGGCTCTTGAGCCGTTTTACCCGGAAATTTCGGAGGTCTCGCTGGTGGACTACAAGGTCCGCATCATCGACAGCCACGATGCCACGGCAGCCAAGACCCGGGTGCTCATCGTTTCTACCAATGGTGAAGAAAACTGGGGAACGGTGGGGGTTTCCGAGAACATCATCGAGGCCTCGTGGATCGCGCTGGTGGACGGCATCGACCTGTTCCTCCAGCGCCATCGCGGAGTCTGAATGCAAACTTGGGGAAAGACCGTCGCTCCGCGGACGTAAGCGGAGCATGAAACGTCACTTGTTCTCCGCCATCCTGCTTCTAACGGGCATCGCTGCCGCGGAGCCGGAGAAGCTCTTCAGCAGCGCCAACCTCGACGGCTGGAAGACCCAGGGCGCCGCCTACTGGAGCTTTTCCGACGGCGTTCTAACGGGCCAGAGCGACGACAAGAAGCAGAACTCGGTGCTGTGGTCGGAGAAGAGCTACAAGGACTTCACCGTGGAGTGCGAGTTCCGCTTCTCCGGCGACATCGACTCGGGGATCTTCCTCCGTCACGAGAACGAGCAGATCCAAATCGGCGTGTCCCGCTCGCTGAAGCGCGATTTGACCGGCTCACCCTACATCGGCAGCAAGCGGGGCTACCCGCAGGAAGCCAGCGGGGTGAAGGAAGTGCTCAAGCAGGGTGATTGGAACCGCATGAAGATCGTGGCGAAAGGCCATACCTACACGGTCACGCTCAACGGCAAGCAGGTCATCGAGTACGTCTCCGACACCGCGAAGGAGTCCGGCCCGCTCGGGTTCCAAGTTCACCCGGGAGTGAAGATGAAGATCGAGTTCCGCAACGTGACGGTGGAGCCGCTGGAGTGAACGAAGCACCGCTGGCCAAGCCGGCGAAAGCGTGCCAGATTGGGGAGGTGATGAAGCCAAGTCTCTTCCTGTTGCCCCTCCTGCTGGTCCTTCCATCCTGCAAGAAGGAGTCCTCCGCCGAAGTGCCGAAAGCGATCGAGGTGGGGGAGGAGGTCGTCATTGTCGATCCAGCGCCCGTAGTGGTCGCCGATCCGCCACCCGTGGTGGTCGATCCCACGCCGATCGATGGCAGCTCCAAGACCCCAGGCGAGCACCTTGACCACGCCCTGCAGAAGACGGGCGAGGGACTTCAAACCGCGGGTGAGAAAACCGAGCACGGCGTCAAGGTGGCCCGGGAGAAGACCGAGGCCGGCATCGACAAGGCGGCTGAAAAGACCGGCGAGTTCCTCAAGCGGGTGGGCGAGAAGATCGAGGAAGCCGGGGAGAAGGTGGAGGAACCCTGAGACCGGGTTTCCTCACACCAGCAGCTCCGCGGTGACCACGGCGAGCGCGTGGTCGTCGGGAGTGCGGAAGTAGCGCTCCTTGCCGGATACCGGCACGCGGATGATCCAGCAACTGCCGCCGGTGTCGCGATTGACGAAGACCATGCCGCCGCGCTCCAGCACGTCGATGCGGGCGCGCTTGCCCTGCGGGGTGACCCAGAACAGCTCGACGATGTCGTGCAGCGCATTCGCCACCACCACGGTGTGCGGTTCGCCCTCGTGATCTTCATCCGGGCTGGAGGCGACGCTGCCGGCAGGGAGCCAATCGACGGCCGAGCGTTCGGAGACCTGGCAAAGCTGGACCAGCTCGGCGTCGCTGAGAGCGGCTTGGTTCCATGCCTTGCGGAACTGCAGCGGGGTCCAACCGAAGGCCTTGTTGAAGGAGCGAATGAATTGCTCGCGGCTGTTGAACCCGGAAGCGCGTGCGACCTCCATGACCGACTGGCCGCTGCGCATGAGGAGCGCGCGGGCGAGGGTCAGGCGGTGCATGGTGAGGTGCTCGGCGAAACCGGCACCGGTCGTTTCCTTGAGAATGCGGATGAGCTGGCGCGGGCTCTTGTCGAAGCGCTTGGCGGCGTCGCCGAGCTTGACCGACTTTTCGAGGTTCGGCCGCAGCCACTCGTGGAGCTGGGTGACGAGCTGGTCCTTGCGCGGCGAGCGCTTGGTGCCGCGGTCCGGGGCGCTGGCGGTGGCAGCGGCCTCGCGGGTGAGCGCGGCGAGTTTCATCGCGGCGGACAAGATGATGAGGTCGCGCGACCAGCGTTCGCCACCTTGGCCCTGCACGGAAGACTGGGCTTCCGCGGTGAGTTCACCGATCTGCTGGTAGATGGCAGGCTCGACCGCGCCGATGACCATGGGTTCGCGGCCGGGCAGCTTCAGGCGGATGGTGCCGAGGCCGGGCTCGATCGCGAGCAGATGGCCGGGGCCACTGGCGATGCGGCCTTCCTGCTGTGACCAGAACGACACCTTCACGGGGCCGAGGCCGTTTTCCCACCGGTAGATGAAGGCCGGGCCGTGGACGGTGATCGCTCCGTTGGCCGACGACTCGATGGGCGTCACCCTCCATGCCTGCAGTTCGGCCCACTGCGGGCCGGCGGCGTCGAGGACGTTGAGGATGTCTTGATCTGAACTGTGAGCCATTTCGAATCCGCTGTTGGGGGATTAACTGTGACGAACTGAGTCACAGTCAACAGGTCCGCCACGCGATGGCAACTGCCCGGCGGGACATATTTCGCACTTTTTCACCTACAAGCGGATTTCACGCCGGTAGAGGGGTCGCGAAGCAGTTTTCCCTGTCAGCCGCCTGACTTTCAAGGCTCAGACTTCCGGGTCGGGCGTGCCGGCCGGAGCGCTGCTGCCGCTCATGCCGATGCCGGGAATGACACGACGAACCAGTTTCTTGAGACCGCTTTCGCCCGCTTCCAGCTCGGTCTCGGCCTGGCGGAGGGCCTTTTCCCACGCTGGGGCGAAGCCCGGGGCTTGCTCGCGCATCAGGCGCACGGCGCTATCGGTGATCTGGGCGTGACGCAGTTCGGCCTTGCCGGGCTTGTTCTGGAGCGAGGCGAGGCTGACCCGCAGGTTCTCGTTCTGGCGACGCAGCTCCTCAAGCTCGCGCTGGAGCGTCTCGTTGCCCTGGGCATTGATCTTGAGCTGGGTATTCAGGTGACCCTGTAGCTCGCGCAGTTCGTTTTCCAGCTTGCGGATGTCGCGGCCGAGCACGCGGCGGGCGGTGAAGCCGGACTTCCAGGTGACGAGGGCGGCGGCGAGGCCGACGATGAGGCCGATGAGCAGTCCCAGCATCAGCGGGTGCTCCTTGAGGTAGTCGATGAATTGCATGGGAAAGGGGAATCAGCGGTTTTTGCCCGTTGCCAGCGGATTCTTTGGCGCGGGGGCAGGCTTGGGAGGGGGGGGATTTGTTGTTGGCGGAGGGGATGCCGCCGGGCCGAGGGCGGCAAGCACCCGGTCGGTCAGGTCGTTCGCTTTCTTGGCGTAGAGGAGCAGCGGCACGCCGGTATTGGTATTGCCGGACGCGTCCAGAACCCAATCGAAGCCTTCTTCCTTGGCGAGCTTTTCGGCGGTGGCGTGGATCAGCGCGAGACGCTGCTTCATGCCGGCGACCATCTCGCTGTCGATCTCGCGGGTTTTTTCGGAGCGGAAGCTCTCGAAGTCCTCCAGCACCGACTTGGCTTCCTGCAGCTTGATCGTGTATTCGCGGGCGAGCCGCTTACGGGTCTCGGCGTCGATCTTCGGGGGATTCTCTTCGAGCGCTTTCCGCCGGAGTTGGAGGTCCTTGTAGAGTTCGTTGTAGGTGACCAGCCGGCTGTCGCTGTTGATCTGGGCCTTGCGGGCGTTGGTCTGTTCCGTCGCCTTCACGGTGCTGTCGAGCTTGTTGAAAACGTCGGAGACCCGCACCACGGCCACGCGCGGGGCCTGGGCATCGGCCGCTGCGGCGGAAAGGGCGAGGGCAAACGCGGCGGCGACTTTCATCATCTTCTGGGCGGATCATGCACGTGCCGCGGCAGGCTGTCCAGTGCCCCCCGGTGGCTCATTTCGGCAGCGTTTCCTCAAGACTCCGGCAAGACGCCCGGTCTATCTTGGCAGCGTGACCCAAGGCAAGCAGCGCGTGATCGTTCTCGGCGGTGGAGTGATCGGATTGTGTTCCGCGTACTATGCGCTGAAACGCGGCCTGGCGGTCACGGTGGTCGAGCGCGAGGCGGCCGGCGGCGACAATTGCTCGATGGGCAATGCCGGGATGATCGTGCCGAGCCATTTCATCCCGCTCGCCGCGCCGGGCATGATCGCCAAGGGCCTACGCTGGATGTTCAATGCCGAGAGCCCGTTTTACATCCGACCGCGGCTCGATCCGGGGCTGGTTCGCTGGGCGTGGCTGTTTTACCGCCACTCAACCGAACGTCATGTGGCGGAATCTCGCGAGCTGCTGCGTGACTTGAATCTGGAGAGCCGCCGGCTCTTTGCAGAGCTTTCGGATGAAGAGGATTTCGGGCTGGTGAAGCGCGGCATGCTGATGCTGTGCAAGACGTCCAAAGGCCTCGACGAGGAAGCGTCGGTCGCCAAAACCGCCCGTGAGATCGGCATTCAGGCGGAGGTGCTGGATGCCGCCGCCACGGCCCGTCTCGATCCCGGCATCACGATGGAGGTGACCGGCTCGGTGCATTTTCCGCAGGACTGCCACCTCGATCCGGCCCGCTTCATGGCGGCGATGCGCCGCCACGTGCTCGCGCTGGGTGGAGAGATTCAAAGCGGCGTGGTGATCGACACCATCGAGTCAAGTGGAGGAAGGGTTGTCGCATTGAGCGGTGGGGGACAGCGCTTCGCCGGTGATCAGTTTGTCCTCGCCTGCGGATCGTGGAGTGCCGAGCTGCTGCGCCAAACCGGTCTCAAGCTGCCGCTACAGGCCGGCAAGGGCTACTCGCTCACGTTGCCGGCTCCGCCGGAGCTTCCCCAGCTTTGCTCGATCTTCGTCGAGGCAAAGGTCGCGATCACGCCGATGGACGGCAGCCTGAGATTCGCCGGCACCATGGAGGTCGGCGGGCTCAACCTGAAGGTCGATCCGGCGCGGGTGCGCGGCATCGTGAAGTCGGTGCATGGCTACTTTCCGAAGTTCTCGGAACGGGATTTCGAAGGCGTGAAACCGTGGGCCGGACTGCGTCCGGTGTCGCCGGATGGCTTGCCTTATCTCGGGCCGGTGCCGGCCTTTCCGAATCTGATCGCCGCCACGGGGCATGCGATGATGGGGCTGAGCCTGGGACCGGTGACGGGACGGCTGGTGGCGGACATGCTGACCCAGACGAAGCCATTCCGGCCGGTCGAGCAGATGGCGGCGGGGAGGTTTTGACTGGGAGCGCGGAATTCATTCCGCCCGGTTCCCGGACATTCGTGCCGGTCTGTTAGGTCTGCATCGAGGGAACATTCGGGCCGGTCTGTAGACCGGCGCTCCCGGGACGGCAAGTCGGCCCGGTGATGACTTCGTCTGGTCTTCGGGCGGGATGAATCCCGCGTTCCAGTAAAGAAAAAGCCGGGGCGTTTCCGCTCCGGCTTCTTTGTGATGGATTGTTAGAGAGCTCAGGCTTCCTTGCCGCAGCACTGCTTGAACTTCTTGCCGGAGCCGCAGGGGCAGGGGGCATTGCGGTTCGGCTCGCTGTCGGGGGTGCCGCCGATGTTGAAGCTCGGCGGGCGGCGCTTGGGCAGGTTGATCTTGATCTCGCCGGTGTCGCTTTCCTGAAGCAATGCCGGGCCAGGGCCGCGGGAGCTGGACTCCTCGCCACCATGAAGCTCCTGCGGCATGCCGTGGAGTTGGCGAAGGATGGCTTCCAGATTGCCGGCGGAGCGGAAGAGGTTTTGCAGCGCCTCTTGCTCGATGTTCGCCATGAGCAGCGAGAACAGCTCGTAGGCTTCCACCTTGTATTCGACGAGCGGATCCTTCTGGCCCTGGGCACGCAGGTGAACGCCTTCGCGGAGGGCGTCCATATTGTAAAGGTGGGCCTGCCACTGGCGGTCGATCGCCGCGAGCATCATGCGGCGCTCTTCCATATCGAGGATCTCGGGCGGGAGCCCATCCACGCGGTGGGAGTAGGCTTCCTTGACGCGGGCAACCAGGGTGTTCGAGATGTCTTCGGCGGTCTTGGCGGTAGCCTCCAGATCCTCGGCGGTAAAGGGGATCGGCAGGGTGGTGTTCACCCAGTGCAGCAGCTCGTTGTAGTCGGGGTTCGCATCGTCGCGATCGGCGAGGAAGCTCTCCACCTTCTGCGGGATGACCTTTTCGATGATCTCATTGACCAGATCGCGGGGCTCCTCGGTGCCGAGCACCTCGTTGCGATAGCCGTAAACGACCTCGCGCTGCTTGTTCATCACGTCGTCGAACTCGAGGACGCGCTTGCGCCACGTGTAGTTGCGCTGCTCGACGCGCTTCTGGGCGGTTTCCACCGACTTGTTCAGCCATGAGTGCTCGAGGGCCTCGCCTTCCTGCATGCCGAAACGCTCCATCATGGAGGTCATCCGGTCGGCGGCGGCGAAGTTGCGCATCAGGTCGTCTTCGAACGAGATGTAGAACTGGCTGAGGCCCGGGTCACCCTGACGGGCGCAGCGGCCGCGGAGCTGGCGGTCGACGCGGCGCGATTCGTAGCGCTCGGTGCCCATGACAAACAGGCCGCCGAGATCGGCGACTCCTTCGCCGAGTTTGATGTCCGTCCCGCGGCCCGCCATGTTGGTGGAAATGGTCACCGCGCCGCGCTGGCCGGCATTGGCGATGATCTCCGCCTCCTGCATGTGGAACTTCGCGTTCAACACGGTGTGCGGGATCTTGCTGCGCTTGAGCATGCGCGACACCGTTTCCGAGGCATCGACCGAGGCGGTGCCGACAAGCACTGGCTGGCCCTTGGCGTGGGCGTCCTCGATCTTCTTGATGACGGCGTTGTATTTCTCGCGGCGGGTCTTGAAGACCTGGTCGTTCTCGTCCTTGCGCTGGTTCGGGCGGTTGGCCGGGATCGGCAGCACGTCGAGCTTGTAGATGTCGGAGAACTCGGCCGCTTCGGTTTCCGCGGTGCCGGTCATGCCGGCGAGCTTTTCGTAAAGGCGGAAGTAATTCTGGATCGTGATCGTGGCGAAGGTCTGGGTCTCCTTTTCGATGGCGACGCCTTCCTTGGCTTCGACGGCCTGGTGGAGGCCATCCGACCAACGGCGGCCGGCCATCTTACGGCCGGTGTTTTCATCGACGATGACGACCTTGCCTTCCTCGACCACGTACTGGACGTCCTTTTCATAGACGCAGTAGGCCTTCAGGAGCTGGGAGATGTTGTGCATCTTCTCCGCCTGAGAATCGAGCTTCTGCTGGGCTGCTTCCTTGCGGGCGACGCGGTCTTCATCGGTGAGCGAGGCATCGGTCTCGATGTCGGCGAAGAGCGTGCCGATGTCGGGAAGCACGAAGGCCTCCGGATCGTCCGGCGAGAGGTAGTCGCGGCCCTTTTCCATCAGGTCGGAGTCGTGGCTCTTCTCGTCGATGGTGAAATACAGCTCTTCCTTGAGCGCGAAGAGTTCCTTCTTCTGCGCGTCCTGGTAGAAGGAGAGTTCGGTCTTCTCGATCAGGCGGCGCATGTCCGGCTCCTGCATCATGCGCATGAGCTGGCGGTTGCGCGGCTGGCCGAGCTTCACCTTGAAGAGCGCGCGGCCGGCGGTCTCCAGATCGCCCGCTTCCTGGGCCTTCTTCGCCTCGGTCATGAGGTCGTTGCAAAGCACCGTCTGGGCCCGGACGATTTGCTCGACCAGTGGTTTGTACTTGTCGAACTGGTGGCTGGAGACGGAAGAGGGGCCGGAAATGATCAGCGGCGTCCGAGCTTCGTCGATGAGGATCGAGTCCACTTCGTCGATGATCGCGAAGTAGTGGCTGTGCTGGACCTGCTCGTCCTTGGTGGACGCCATGCCATTGTCGCGAAGGTAGTCGAAGCCGAACTCGGAGTTCGTGCCGTAGGTGATGTCGCAGCCGTAGTGCTCGCGGCGATCCCAAGGCGGCATCTGGTTCTGGATACAGCCGATGGTGAGGCCGAGGTATCTGAACAACGCGCCCATCCAATCCGAGTCGCGGCGGGCGAGGTAGTCATTGACCGTGATGACGTGGACGCCGAGACCGGTGAGGGCGTTCAGGTAAACAGGCAGGGTGGCGACGAGGGTCTTGCCTTCACCCGTCATCATTTCCGCGATCATCCCGCGGTGCAGGGCGATGCCGCCGACGAGCTGGGTGTCGAAATGGACCATCTCCCACTTCAGCGGCTGGTCGCAGACACTGATCTCGGTGCCGCACATGCGGCGGGCGGCGTTTTTCACCACGGCGTAGGCCTCGGGCAGGATCTTCTCGAGGTAGCTGGCGCGGAGCTTGATGAAGTCGCCCTCGATCTCATGGAAGGCGGCCTTGGCGGCTTCAATGGATTCGGCGGTCGGCTCGACCTTGGCCGGCAGGTTCGGGAAATCGTCACGCAGGCGCTGGAGGCGGCCGTTCATGTAGGCGGCGGCCTCGGCCAGTCCGTCGGCATCCATGCGCAGGAGCGCCGGCTTGGGCGCGACTTTCAGCTCGTGGTAGCGGGCCAGCGAGTCCTGCCACTTGGCGGTCATTTCACGCAGCTTTTCCTCGGGTTCCCGCTGCAGGGCTTCCTCGATTTCCTTGATGCGCTCGACGGTCGGGCGGATCCGGCGCAATTCGCGCTGGTTCTTCGAGCCGACGATTTTCTGAAGGATCCACTTGATCATTTGAAGGGAAGGTAAGGAGCCGGGTTGCTGCCGGGGCGCACGCCATACACCCGGAAGCGGCGGGGTGCAAGCGGCACGGAAGGTCGGGTTTGCCGCGATTTGTAGCGGTTGTAAGGGGTTTCCCTTACGCCGCCAAGCCGTCGGCAAGGGGTCAGATCTTCATCGCATTGAAGCCGCCGTCGACCACCATTTCCGTGCCGGTGATGAAGGCACCGGCCTTGTTCGAGGCGAGCAGCAGGGTCGCGCCGATCAGGTCGTCGGGCGAGCCGAAGCGGCTCATCGGGGTCTGGCGGAGGATGTCGAGCACGCGGCTTTCATCCAGCACCTTGCGGTTCTGCTCGGCCGGGAAGAAGCCGGGGACCAGGGTATTGACCCGGATCGAATACTCGGCCCACTCGCGGGCGAGGTTCTTGGAAAGATTGTGCACCGCCGCCTTGCTGGCGGAGTAGGTGAAGACCCGGGAAAGCGGCACGAGGGCGGACATCGAGCCGAGATTGATGATCGAGGCCGGGATGCCCTCGTCGATGAAGTATTTCCCGAACACCTGGCAGGCGCGGAAGACGGCGGTCACGTTGGTGTCCATGATCCGCTGGAATTCCTCTTCCTGGATGTCCAAGAACGGGGTGGGGGAATTGATGCCAGCGCCGTTGATCAGGATATCGACCTTGCCGGAGCGCTCGACGACGTGGTGGACGAGCTCTTGCAGCGACTCGCGCGAGGTCACGTCGGCCGGCATGAAGTAGCCCTTGCCGCCGAATTCCTCGATCTCGGCGAGGTTGCGCTCGGCCTTTTCGCGGATGCGGCCGACCAGCACGACCTCTGCGCCAGCGCGGGCCAGACCCTGCGCCATGCAGCCGCAAAGCTCTCCGGTGCCCCCGATGACGACGGCGGTTTGTCCCTCGAGGCCGAACAGGTCTTTGAAATAGGCGGCGGTTTGCATCGCCGGAAGGTTCTTCAGCTCGCCTCGCCCCGGCAAGCGGAATGAGCGTCGCCCATGCCCCCGATCATTCCTCGAACCAGTTTTCCACCCGCAGCTTGGGAATGCGGTTGAAGTGGGCGACGTTGCGAGTCACTACGACCAGCCCCCGGGCCAGTGCGGTACCGGCGAGGCAGGTGTCCCAGGGGCCGATGGGTGTCCCCGCCTTCCGCATTTCGGCTAACAGGTCAGCGGTCGAGGTCGAAGCCTCACGGTCAAATTCCAGCCACGTGGCGAGTGGCAAGATGGAGGTTTCGATCGATTCCCATAGGGTTTCAGCCTGGGGATGAAGGGCTGCGCCGAACCTCAACTCCATGCGGGTAATCTCGCTCGCAAAGATCGAGGCAGGAGAAAGGGTTCGTAGGCGATTCACAACCGCCGAATTCGGCCGTTTCTTGAGCACCTCACTCAGAACATTGGTGTCCGCGAGATACCGTCTCATCGCTTGCCGGGCATTTGAGAATTCCCCCAAGCGCGGACGTGCTCCAAGGCAGCAAAGAACGGATCGTCATCGTCTAAACCTTCGCCAGTTTGCTTCGTCGGTGGGGAAGGAGGCGCGCTGCCCAGATGAGCCTGCAGGGCCTCGGTCATTACATCCCTGAGGGTCCGACCTTGCTCGACGGCCAAAATCTTGGCTTGGCGGAGCAAGTGATCGGGGAGTTCTATCGTCGTCTTCACCCGTCGAAGATACGGGAATATGGGAATATGGCAAGATGGAGTCCTGTATCAGGCACCATTCCGACGCCGAGCCGCCCCGAAAATCCCGTATTTGGGCGCAAACAGCAGGGAGACAGTGAATACCAGTGCCTGCGTGAGTACGATGCAGGCCCCGGTCGCGCCATCCAGGTGGTAGCTGATAAAAATCCCGGCGGCGGTCGAGCCCACCGCCGAGCCGACGGCGATCAGCAACATCCGGTCGAAACGGTCCGTCCAGAGCTGGGCGATACAGCCGGGGGTGACCAGCATCGCCACCACGAGGATGATGCCGACCGCCTGCAGGGCAACTACGATGGCCAGCGACAGCAGGGCGAGCAGCAGATAGTTCAGGAAACGCTCGCCCAGGCCGAGCACCCTCGCCTGCGCCGGGTCGAAGCATATCAGCAGCAGATCCCGCCGCAGGAGGACGACGACAGCGATGATGCCGCCGCCGATCAGGAAGCACTCCAGTCGCTGCGCCTTGGTGATGCCGAGGATGTTCCCGAACAGGATGTGGTCGAGGTGGAGGTCGGAAGTGATCTTGCTGAACAGCACCAGCCCGAAGGCGAACAGGCCGGTGAAGACCACTCCCATGACGGTGTCCTCCTTGATCCGGCTGTTCTGCTTGATGAAGCCGGTGCTGACCGCGCACAGCAGTCCGGACGCGAAGGCGCCGAGGGGCAGCGGCAGCCCCGCCAGATAGGCAAGGACGATGCCCGGCAGCACGGCGTGGGAAATGGCGTCGCCCATCAGCGACCAGCCCTTGAGGATCAGGAAGCACGAGAGCACCGCGCACATCGCCGCGATCACGCTGCCGACCAGCAGCGCGTCCTGCATGAAGGCGAAGCGCAGGGGTTCAAACAGATCCATCCAGCGGAGGGGTGGTTAGTTGGGCGCGGCGCTTGGAGGCGAGCAGCCCGTGTTTCGGCGCGAAGATGAAGACGACGAGGAAAACCAGGGTCTGCAAGGTCACGATGCAGCCGCCGGTCGCCCCATTGAAGAAGTAGCTGGCGTAGGCGCCGACCAGGGACGTGGCGGCTCCCATCAGCGAGGAAAGCCCCATCATTCTCCCGAAGCGATCGGTAAGCAGGAAAGCGGTGGCACCGGGTGTGATGAGCATCGCCACCACCAGCACGGCGCCGACGGCTTGCAGCGCGGCAACGGTGACGGCGGACAGCAACGCCAAGAGCAGCAGATGCAATCGTCGCACCGGCAGTCCGAGGGTCCGCGCCTGATTCGGATCGAAGCAGAAAAGCATGAGATCCCGCCATTTCAATCCCAGCACCACGAGCGCGACCACGCTGATGCCAATGACCTGCAGGATGTCTGGATCGGAAATGCCGAGGATATTGCCGAAGATGATCGTCTTCAGATCGACCCGCGCCGGGAAGAGCGAGATCAGCAGCAGGCCCAGCGCGAAATAGGTCGTGAAGACGACCCCCATCGTCGCGTCCTCGCGGATGCGGCTCTGGGTCTTCACGAAGGCCATCGTGCCCGCCGCCAGCAGTCCCGCGACGAAGGCACCCAGCGCAAAAGGAAGGCCGGCCATGTAGGCCAGCACCACTCCCGGGACGACCGCGTGGGATAGTGCATCGCCCATCAGCGACCAGCCCTTCATTGTGACGAAGGACGAGAGAAACCCGCACACCCCGCCGATCAGCGCGCTCACCCAGATGGCGCGCAGCATGTAGTCGTAGTGGAGGGGGGTGAGGAGATCGGAGATCACTGTCCCTCCTCCTCCCGCTGTTTGACGATGTCTTCGCGGCCTTGGCGGTCCTTGTATTCGAGGTGGCCGTCCTTGCCGAAGATGAGCGGGCGCTCGTCGTCGGTGAGCACGCGGACGGCGCGGCCGTCGTGGTCCTGGATGGTCGATTCCTCGAAGTGGAATTGCCGCAGCACACCGCCGAAGGCCTTGGTGAGATTTTGTTCGGTGAATACTTCGGCGGTCGGTCCGTAGGCCAGGATGGTGCGGTTGACCAAGACCACCTGATCACAAAATTCCGGCACGCTGCCGAGGTTGTGGGTCGAGACGAGGATGATGCAGCCGGTCTCCCGTAGCTCGCGGAGCAGGGTGATGATCGCTTCCTCGGTCTTCACGTCGACGCCGGTGAACGGCTCGTCTAACAGAATGATCCGCGCCCCCTGCGCCAACGCGCGGGCGAGGAAGACGCGCTTCTTCTGCCCGCCGCTCAGCTCGCCGATCTGACGGTCGCGGAAGTCCCACATCGTCACCCGGCGCAGGCTATCTTCCACGGCGGCCTTGTCCGCCGCGCGGGGAATGCGGAGGAAGTTCATCGCGCCATAGCGGCCCATCATCGCCACGTCGGTGACATTGACGGGGAACTGCCAGTCGACCTCTTCGGCCTGCGGCACGT
Organism: Luteolibacter arcticus; assembly: GCF_025950235.1. NCBI lineage: Bacteria > Pseudomonadati > Verrucomicrobiota > Verrucomicrobiia > Verrucomicrobiales > Verrucomicrobiaceae > Neoluteolibacter > Neoluteolibacter arcticus. The sequence continues at coordinate 65,250 of NZ_JAPDDT010000013.1, forward strand.
AGGCGACGAGGTTTTCACGGAGGGCATCACGGACCGGCCGGCCATTGATCCGCACCGCGCCGCGGTCGGGCCGGATGAAGCCCATGATGCTCTTGAAAAGGGTGGATTTCCCACTGCCATTCACCCCGACCAGCGCGCAGATGGTGCCGCCCTTCAGGTGAAAGCTCGCGTCGTGGAGCGCCCGGTGGCCGTTTGCATAGGCCACCGAAACAGATTCCACGTCGAGGGTCAGCGGGGTCATGGGTGAAAGCCTTTGACGATCGTGTCGGCATTCGCCTCCAGCAACTTCAAGTAGCTCGGAGCAGGGCCATCGGCCTCGGTCAGCGAATCGACATACAGCACGCCGCCGTAGCGCGCGCCGGTTTCCTTGCACACCTGGCGGGCCGGCTTGTCGCTCACCGTGCTTTCGGAAAAGACCACCGGGATCTTGTTCGAGCGGACGCCGTCGATGACCTTCTGCACCTGCTGCGGGGTGCCTTGGGCATCGGCATTGATCGGCCACAGGTAGAGCTGCTTCAGGCCGTAGTTCGCGCAGAGGTAGGAGAAGGCGCCCTCGCTGCTGACCAGCCAGCGCTGGTCCTCCGGGATGCTGGCAAGCTTCTGCCGCACCGGTTCGTCGAGCGCCTTGATCTTCGCCGTGTAGGCCGCGGCATTGGCGTTGTAGGTCGACTCATTGACCGGATCCATTTTCACCAGCGCCTTGCGGATGTTCTCCACGTAGATGGCGGCATTGGCCGGGGACATCCACGCGTGGGGGTTGGGCTTGCCGGTATAGGGGCCCTCGCTGATTCCCATGGGGAGGACGCCCTCGGTAAGCACCGCGCTCGGCACGTCCTTCACGTTCTGGAAAAACTTCTCGAACCATAGCTCGAGGTTCATGCCGTTCCACAGGACAAGATCGGCGCTCTGGGCCTTCACGATATCCTTCGGCGTCGGTTCGTAGCCGTGGATTTCCGAGCCGGGCTTGGTGATCGACTCCACCTCGGCAGCATCGCCGGCGACCTCGCGGGCCATGTCGGCGATGATCGTGAAGCTGGTGACGACCTTCTTCTTCCCCGACGAGGCGGTGGTTGCCGGTTTGCAGCCGGCGAACAAGGCCGCTCCGAGGGCGAGGGCCAGCACGGCACGGCGTTTCACAAGGGCGGCGGTCACGGCCTGAGTTTGGTTTCGAGTGGTGTTCATCGCAACGTAGAATCTTAGAAGAGGCTAAATTTTGGGTTAAAACTTTTTGCTCAGGCCGAGGAACGGGGTCACGTCGGCCGAAGCATCGGTCAGGCCAAGCCGGACGCCGCCGTCGAGCTGGGTGGTATTGTCGAGAGCATAGGTCCAGCCGGTGTTGAAATAGGCCTCGGTGTGGTCATCGGAGTCGGCGCTGAAAATGCCGACCAACTCGAAGAACGCGGCCAACTCGTCGGTGATCGCATGGCTGGCGGTCGCCGAGTTCAGCGAGACCGCATGGTAGCCGCTGTCGTCGCCGTCCACGGCGAAGTCGAGCTGGGTCATCACTGCACAGTTCCATTCGCCCGGGCCGTCGAAGGCGAGGGGAATGATGACGCCGCCTTCCAGCTTGCCGTTGCCGAGGTCGCTGTTGGCGGTCGGCAGCTTGAGGTAGGGCATCACGGCCAGCGCGGTGGAGCCCACGTCGTTGCCCCAGATATTGCGCTTCAGGCGGACTTCGATGTCGCCGAAGCCTTCCGCGCCGCTGTCTTCGTGGGTGTAGAAGGGGATCACCACTTGCAGGTCGGTGCAGGCATTGAGTCCAACCTTCGCGTTCACTTCGCCGAGCGAAACGCTGTCGTCTTCGCCGTCGCGTTGCCAAGTGAGGGCTTCCATCTCGAATTGGAAATGCCCGGCATCGACGGTGTAGGGGCTTTCGGTGGTGTCGGGGCGATCGGTGCTCAGAGGGCGGAGTTCCTGTCCGAAGAGCGAAGTGCAACAGGCGGAAAGCAGCAACAAGCGGGCGGGGGAGTTAGTCATCGCGGATAAAATTAGCCCAGGCTAAATTCGAGGCGCAAGCGCGGATTTCTAATAATCGGCCGGGCCCTTGGAATCAGGCGGCGGGACTCAGCCGTGCATCAGCTCTGCGGCCAGCCAGCGCTCGAAGGCGGGGTGATCGTTCAAGTCGTACTGCCACGACCGGAAGCCGAGTTTCTTGCCAGTCTCGATGTTCGCCGGCAGGTCATCGATGTAGCGCGTCTCTGCCGGCTTCAAGCCGTGGGCGGTGATGGCGTGGTGGTAAATCTCCGGCTCCGGCTTGATCGAGCCGGTTTCGTAAGAAAGCACCGCGCCGCCGAAGTGGCGGAAGACCTCGTAGGTCTCGAAGATCCACGGGCAGTGGATGCCGTTGGTATTCGAAAACAAAATCAGCTGGTGCCCGCCGGCCGCGAGGCTTTCGACCACCTGCCACATCGCCTTGTTCGGGGTGAAGATGTTCCGCCAGGCGTGGAGGAAGTCCGCCTCATTGACAGGAGAGCCGAGCCGCTCGATGGCCCATGGGACATAGTCCGCCACCGAGATGCGCCCGCCTTCGAAGTCGTCCTTCTTTTCCAACAAGACGGACAGCCGCTCGTGGCCATTGTCCGTTCCGGGTGGCAGCAGCGTGGCGAGCGAGGGCTCGAAATGGAAGTCGAGGAGCACCTTGCCGATGTCGAAGAGAAAGGTCATGCGGTGGCCCGAGGCTGTACGATGGAAATGGAGGAGCCAAGTCTTGGAACAGGTCTGGGTTCCCGGCCCTTCGCTTCTGGATGTCGCTTGCCCGGCCACTACCTCGGCATTGGCACGTCGGAGGGGCGGACTTGGGCGAAGATCTGCGGGAGCAGCTCAAGAATCCTCCAGCCGCTGGTAATAGAGGCCGCGATAGGGACACGAGTAGTCGGGAAAGAGCGGCAAGTTGAGCGACTTCTCCAGATCGGTCCAGCTATCCACCAGCGTGTAGCCTTCGGCTTCCATCTCGGCCGTCACTTGCTCAACGCTCCGAACCTGACAGGGGACCGCCCAATCGCGGCCTTGCTGGACCGTGAAGAACGCCTTCCCGCGGGCTCGCATCGGGCTGCGATTGACCATGAAGTGCGCCGGTCTGGTTCCCATGGCGTCGAGAAAGGCAGACATCGATCCTTCCCAGTAGTGCAGCGCTCCGGCGGCGAGCGCGACATTGCACGTCGATCCGGCGGCCATGCGGTCGGTAAAGACGAGCCGCGGCGGCACGCCATCGAGGAAGAATCTGGTGGAGGCCTGGGAGATGACATCCGGTAGATCCTGGACGATCCAGCGTTCCAAACGATCCTCCGGCAAGAGATGTGAAAAGTTCACATAGGTTTGTCCGACCCCGCCACCGAAGTCGAAGACACTGAGCTTCTCGGTCCGGATGGCTTCCTGGAGCCAGAAGAGGACCGGGTAGTCGCTCATCCGGATGGTCGAGGAGAGCGTGAAATTGGAGCCGATCAAATTGCCGTCCAAGTGCCCGCAGGTGTCCGCGCGATGGCGACGGACCGCTTCCCGCGCTTCGTCAATCGACTCGAAGATGCCAGAAGCTCCGGAGAGCCGTTGGAATACTTGTCCTGCTCGCCGGCTCTTGCCGGCGCGGAGGATCACTTGTTTTACGGGACGAAGGTTCAGTCCTCGGGAAACCATCGGGGGGATCATGGTAACGGGGGGGTGGGGGGAACAAAAGGAGCCAAGACTCCTATGTATGAACCATGTCCTGTAAATGAATGGCGACGGGATGTCTAGGAATAGATAGATCTCCGAATTGATCGGGGTATTAGCAAGCAATCGGGAATCATTAACATTCGGATATTCCCCATGACTGGGAAATCTTATGCAAGCGCCGGAGAGAAGGCCCCGGATCAGCGGCCCGTAGTGCCCGGGTTATCCCTGGGCTGAGCCCTTGCATCGCTCCAGAATGTGTCGCGCCGAGGCGATGGCTCCGGCATTGCGGCCGTGGAGGGCGAGCTTGCGTTTCATCGAGCGCCACAGGGCGGCGTCATCGGCGAGCAGGTCGGTCACGGCGGCACGCATGGTTTCCGGAGTGTCGGCGAGGCGGCCGGAGCCGATCGATTCCAGCAGGCGCAGGTTGCCTTCTTCCTGGCCGGGGACGAGGTGATGCACCAGCATCGGGCAGCGCGCGGCGATGGCTTCATGGACCGTCGCGCCACCGGCCTTGCCGATGACGAGGTGGTGGCTGTTGAGGAGCTGCGGGACCTTGCGCGTCCAGCCCTTGATCTTTACCCGGCCGGGGAAGGCGTCGCGGATCTCCTTCGCCCTCTTCCACAGGTGGCGGACGTTCTTGCCCAGCACGATGGTGATCTGGGTGCGCGGCGAGGCCTGGAGCACGGCCTTGGCAAAGCGCCGGACCTGAAGGCGGCGGGAGGTGCTGAAAAACAGCACGCGAAACGGCTCGCAGGCATCGTCCGCGGCCAACGGGGTGAGCCGGGAAAAAGCGGGATTCACCGGGAAGCCGGTGTCGATCACCCGCTCGGCCGGCAGACCGCCGCGGATCATCGTGTCGCGGGTGTAGGCGTCCGACACCAGCCACTCGCCGGTCGGGCACTTCAGCCAGGCGGCGTTGATCTCGATGGAGTCCGTGACGACGGTGAAGATCTTCGGGGGGCGGGGATTTCCTTCCAGCAGGCGCTCGAGGAAATACGGGTAGAGCGGGTAGGTGGCGACCACTGCGTCCGGCTGCCAGGTATCCACCAGTTCGCCGAGCTTGCGCTCCGGCTTGCGCATCAGCGGCATGCGCTGTTTGGAAAAATCGACATCCCCGGTGCGGAGATAGACGCGATACCATAGCCCCGGAAAGCGGGTGGTGACAAAGCGGTAGCCATGGCACAGCCAGCGGGTGCTGACCGGCGCGCCGAGCAGGCAGGGATCGGCGACCCGCGCCTCGGCACCGGCTTCCTGCAGCGCCAGCGCCAGATTGCGGGCGGCGCTGTTGTGGCCTTCGCCAAAGGCGGCAGTGCAAATGAGGATCCGGGCTGGCATCGGCGGTTGGCGCGGGGTTCATAAGCCAAAGCGCGGCATTGCGTCGAACGGCATTTGCGGTTTTCGTCTGCCGCCGCATGTCCGAGTCCGATCCCAAGCTGCGCGTCGTCGATGACGAGGCCGAAAAGGCTGACGACGGGGTCGTGCGCTTGAAGGCGGCTGGCACGTCCTTCGAGCAAGTCCAGCGGCTCGCTCCCGAGAAGGTGGCCGAAGCGCCGGAACGCTTGGAATCCCAGCCCCGGGACCTCTTCGAGGGCCGCAGCCAGGAACCAGGCGTGGAGGCGATCCTCGACAAGGAAGAGGTCGTCGAAAACGTCGAACAGCCGTGGGGAATGCGCGATGGCCGGCTGGCGGGGATGCCTTACGGCTGGTTCGTTCTGATCATTGTCGCGGTGATCGCTGCGGGCGTATGGGCGGTGATCCAGATGAGCAAGGGCGAGGCCGAGGTCGCCCAACGGCTGGCCGAAGTGCGCGAAATGAAGGAGGACGACGCCGCCGAGGATCGCACTGCCCGGGAGCTGGTGGATCGGATCGAGCGGGTCGTCGGCGAGTATCTAGCGGCCGATTCGGTGGAAAAAATCGTGCCGTTGATTCGCCACCCGGAACGGGTAAAGCCCTTGATCGAGGCCGAGTGGACGGTCCGGCCGAAGCGGGCGATGAAATTTGCCCGGCTGACGACGTTCCAACCCGCGACCATTCCCGGCGGGGAGTTTTGGATCGTCCGCGCGGAAAGCCGCGATGGGGAGCCGCAAAACCTCATCCTGGAGCAACTGGGCGACACCGGCGTGCGGGTGGACTGGGAAACCCACGTCTGCCATCAGCCGATGGAGTGGGGGCGCTACATTGCCGATCGTCCTTCCAGCTCGGCCATGGACTTCCGCGTCTGGGTGACACCGGATTCCTACTACAGCCACGAATTTTCAGATGCCGGCCGCTGGCGTTGCTACCGGATCACGACGAAGGACTCCGAAGAACACCTGTTCGGCTACGCGCTGGCCGACAGCGAGGTTGCCCGTGAGTTGGAGGATTATTTGAAAAGCGTCCCCAATGGGGTGGCCACGATCATCGCCCGGCTGCGATTTCCCGCCGGTAGCAGCTCGCCGCGTGGGGTGGTGATCGAAAAACTGGTGGAGCCACGCTGGATGTATGTGACGGACCCTTCCAAGGACAGCCCTTGATCCCGGCGTCCGGCCCTGCGAGCGTCCCGCCCGCGTGACGGAAACGACAAATAGACCGGAGAGTTGGCAGCGCTGGGTCGCAGGCACGGCGGCTGGCTCGGGGCTGTGGCTGGCCGTCCTCTTCGGGTGGTCGCTGTGGCGGCTCGCCACCAGCACCGGGGAGATGGACAACAAGTTCAGCCAGATCGCCCGCAGCGAGCACCTGTCTTTCATGATCGGGCAAAACCTGCTCGTGCTGCTCGCGTACGTCTTGCTCTGGATCGTCGCGGTGCTGGTGTTGCTGCCGGCGGTCTCCACGTTGAGAAAGCGCTTTCCCTCGTCGCGGCGCGGTGCCGCGTTGGTGCCCGCCTTCCTGATGGGGATGGCGATCCACAGCTATTTCATCCTCCGCCTTGCCTACAAGCGTCCCTACTTCCTCAGCGACGGGGAATACGGTCATTGGTACTTCCGCATCCCGGAACTCTGGCCGGTGGGGGTGCGGCCGTATGTGAATGGTGCCCTGTTCACCGGCCTCCCGTGGCTGGTGGGCTTGGCGGTCGCGATCTGGTGGCTGCGGCGGGTTGGCCCCCGGGTGCGGTGGACGCTGGTGACCGCGGCGCTCGCGCTGACGGCGATCGCTTGGTTTTGGCCGCAGGAGAAAGAGGCGCCGGTGGCCAAGGCGGTGGTCGAAGGCAAGCAGCCGCCGAACATCATCATCATCGGGTCGGACTCATTGCGCGGCGATCGCATCGGCTACAGCGGCTACCAGCCGGAGCGGAAGAACGGCCCTGTCGCTGCCCAAGGAGTGTCCCCGCGGATCGATGCGTGGGCGAAGGACGCGGCTCGCTTTGAAAATTGCTACACGCCCATCGGCTCAACGCTGGAGTCGGCGGTGAGCATGCTTTCCTCCAGCTATCCGCACAGCCATGGCATCCGCCACATGTTTCCGCGGAAGGAGCAGATCGAGGGCGCGCGCGGCCGTATCCGCACGCTGGCCGATGTGCTCGCCGAGAGCGGCTACGACACCGCGGTGCTGGGCGATTGGTGCGCCAACTACTGCAACCAGATGCCGCTCGGCTTTGAGGACATCTCGGTATCCAGCTTCGACAATTTCCGCGTCTACATCAGCCAAGCGGTGCTGCTCGCGCACTCGGTGGTGCCGCTCTATTTCGACAATGCCATCGGCTACCGGATCTTCCCGCAGATCAGCTCCTTCGCCACTTTCGTCACTCCGGACGTGGTGACCACGCGCGTCGAAGAAAAGCTGGTGGCCCAGGCAGCGAGCGGGCGGCCGTTCTTCTGGCACGTCTTCTACTCCTGCAATCATCTCCCCTATAGCTGCGGCGAGCCTTACACCCGCTATTTCACCGATCCCGCCTACAGTGGCGATAACAAGACTCAGGTGGATTTCGACATCAACAAATTCATCGGCGGCACCGACATGGAGGACAAGCTCAAGGCGCTTTCGCCCGAAGACATCCGCCAGATCCGCGCGCTCTACGACGGTTGCACGCGACGCTTCGATGACTGCTTCGAGCGGATCCACGCCGCCCTGGAGAAGAACGGACTCTCCGGAAACACCATCGTCGTGGTGACCTCGGACCATGGCGACGATCTCTACGAGCCCGGCGTCACGCTTACGCACGGCCTCGGTTTCAATGGCGGTGATTACTGTTCGCACCTACCGCTGGCGATCGGCGGTCCCGGAATCACCGGCAAGTCACTGCCGCAGCAGGTCCGGACCATCGACCTCGCTCCGACGTTGCTCGATCTTGCTGGTGTGGCAAAGCCCGCCGGTTGGGAAGGCCGCAGTCTCGCCGGATGGATGAAAGGGGATGAAGCGCCGGTGGACCTGCCATTTTACGGCGAGACGAGCTTTCCCTACATCCTCTTCCGCGTCCCCGGTGCCGAGCGTCCGCACATCCCGCCGATGGATGAGATGGTCTCGATCGATCGGGACTACCATTACCACTTCGTCTTGCCTGAAAAGTGGGACGACGCCGTGATCTCGTCGAAGCAGCGCTGCCTGCGGACGCGTCATTGGAAGCTGGTGGCGACGCCGACGAAAGATGGCGGCCGTCACTACGGGCTCTTCCACATCGACCGTGATCCCGATAGCCGCAGCGATCTCTCCAGCGGCAGGCCGGAGGTGCTGGATGTGATGAAAGCCGCGCTCGATTCGTGGATCGATGATCACGTGGAGACGCCGATTCAGGTGATCTTTCCGAATGGGGAGCCGCAGGGCTAACAGGTTCGCCGGGAGCGAGGTCCGGGAGCGCTGGTCTTCAGGCCGGCATCGAAGGACCACTCGGGCCGGTCTGAAGACCGGCGCTCCCGGGGGATCGGTCTCACTTCAGCGTTGAGAGGAACTCGATCAAGTCGCGCAGTTCGGCGGGCTTCAGGACCGCATCCATGGGCGGCATGGTGCTGATCGGCGCGGTCTTTGAGGCGAGGTCGGCGAGCGGGATTTCAAGCATAGAGCCATCCGCTTGAGCGAGGATCAGCTTGCCGTCTTTCTCTTCGATGAAAGTTCCCGCGAGCGTGGTGCCATCTTTCTTCGTCGCCGTCATCATGCCGTAGCCGGAGGCAACCGTGGCCTGCGGGTTGACGAGCGATTCCAGGAGGTGATCGCGGCTGTTCGTTCCCACCTTGGTGAGTGGCGGGCCGACGTTTGATCCCTGTTCGCCGATGCGGTGGCAGGCGGTGCAGTTCGCCGCGAGGTTCTCCTCGAAGATTTTCTTTCCCGTGGCGGGATTGCCTCCGTTCATCACATGGAACCACTGCCCATCCGGGCTTTTCGCCGCAAGCGCGGCACGCACTTCCTTTGCTCCGTCCAATTGAAGAGCTTCCGCGCTTTCCAGAACTTCGAGGTAAAGATGGGGGGAGATCTTGTTTTCTGCCATTTGCTTTAAGAGCAACTCCAACTTCGCCTTGGCATCGGGAAGAACCGCCAGCATTCGCACGGCTTGCTGTTGGTCTTCTCCCGTGTTTCCGGGCACCAGGACATTTCCGCGGAGGTAGCGTGACACGAACTCGGGATCGGTTTCCACAAGCAAGGCCGCCACTTCCACTCCTTTCCACGAGATCGTCTCCAAGGCGCTCTTGGCCGTGGCAATCCAGTTAGGATCTCCAATGGATTTCAAATGGCGGATGGCGTCGATCCTGCGAGTTGCGGATATACTATTGTCCAAAGCCAGTCGGATAAACGCGGCGGGATCACGCTTCACGCCGATGCGGTCCATGGCAGATGAAGCCGCCTGCATCACCTGTGCGTTAGCGGTGAGAGGTGAGAGGATCTCATCCAGCTTTTGGCAAAGATCCGTCGCGAACAAGAGAGGCGGCTTTACAATACGAGAAGACGACAAGAAAGCCCCGGTGACCTCATCGAGAGGTTCGCTGGTGTCCACGTTCGCGAGTGCCTCCAAGGCCAGGATTCTCATGGCGACCGGATGGCCGGGGTCCGCCGCATAACGCGCCAATCGGACGAGCGATTCCTCGCTGCGGATGCGGCGGTTGACGGCGATCGCGCGCCGGATCGCCGGGGCGGGCGGCGCCATCTTGCGATCGAGCAACCCCGCCACTCGCTGGGGTGCAGTCGGGTAAAGAATTCCCACAGCTTCGCTCACGATAATCGGCGAATCGTCGTCGAGAAAAGTGGAGGCGAGGTCATACATGTCCGTCCACGCCCTGATCTGGTCTTCATCGAGGCAGAACTCTTCGGAGGTGGGGTCCGTATTTGCGGCTTCGTTACTCCGCCATAAATTGTCGAGAATGCGTCCCAAGGCGACGACCGTCGTCAGCCTCACGGGCATTGCCGGATGGCGGGCGAAGGTTTTCAAGTCGGCAAAGGTGCTTGTTCGGAGGGCGAAAGAACCGGCGTGGTCGAGAAATGGGTCCTTGTTGTCGTTCGCGGCGACCATAGCGGCGACGTTCTCGATCTGGCTCCTGTCGTGGCTCTTTCCAACGGCCATTGCTGCCTGAAATCGAACCCGGGCCGAGGCGTCGGCAAGCAGGGCGGGAAACGTGGGGGGAAGCTTTCTGATGGTTTCACCCGCCCACTTCGCTGCTTGGGAGCGGAGTTCCGGATCCTGCCCGCTGGCGAGTGTGATGAAGATCGCTTCATCGAACTGCTTGCTTTGGGACAGGCCCCACAATGCGTGGACGCGGGCGAGTTGTGATGTCTCGTTCGACGCGGCGACTTTCTTCAAGGCATCCCAGTTCTTGCGAAGGGCGAGTTCCCATTGGGCATCGAGCCGGATGCGCTGGTCGGCGTGGCCGAGGCGTTTGATGAGCTCGTCGTCCACCACCTTTGAAGGGCCTTCCTTCAGCATCGTGGCGACATCTTTTCTCATCGCGCTGCCCGCTTCCTTTGGATCGTCGATCTTCCAGACGGCTCCTTTTTCCTTCATGGGGTAGCCGCCTTGCCAGTCGGCGACGTAGAGGGCTCCGTCCGGGCCGAAGTTGCAGCCGGTGAAGGCGGTGCCGCTCGCCATGAGGTGGTCGCCCTTCATTTTGAAGGAGGCTCCGTCTGGTTCGAGCTGGAAGGCGTTGATCTTTCCCGCGGGAAACTGGGTCAGGAAGAAATGGTTGCGGTAGCGGTCGTTCAACGCAGTGCCGGGATTGTAGGCGAAGCCGCTGGGGCCATCGAGGTAGAGCGCCAGCGGAGGGACGATCGAGGCCGGGCGGTCTTGGCCCTCGGGGAAGGCAATGCGCTCCGCCATCCACGGGTTGTACTTCCCGCCACGGTATTGATAGTAGCAGCGCCAACCATGGTCCGAGCCCTCGGGGATGTACACGAGGCGTTCCTTTTCGCCCTTTTGGTCGGAGTCATTGTCGACCCCGAAGAGGTAGCCATACTCGTCGAAGGCGATCTGCTGGACGTTGCGCAGGCCGCGGGCGAAGACCTCGAAGTCGCTGCCGTCGGGATTGCAGCGCAGCACGGCTCCCTCGTGCGGATAAAACCAGCGCCTGCCGCCGCTTTCCACGTTCAGGCCCTTGTCGCCGATGGTCCAGTAGAGCCTGCCGTCCGGCCCGAGCGTCAGGCCGTGCATGTCGTGGCCGGCGTAGTTGATGTGGACGCCGAAGCCGCTGGCGATGGCCTTGCGCTGGTCGGCCTTTCCGTCGCCGTCCGTGTCGCGGAGTTTCCAGACATCGGGCGCGATGGTCGCATAGACGTCGCCGCCATGGGCGAGCACGCCGGCAGCGATGCCGGTGACCTCGGTATTGAAGCCGTCGGCGAAAAGCGTTTGCTGGTCCGCCACGCCGTCGCCATCGGTATCGACCAGCCGGTGGATCTTTTCGGTGTGGACCGTCAGGTCCTGCCAGTCGATGCGGCCGTTCCGGTCGTGGTCGGTCAGCGAGGCGTGATTCTTGAACCGCTCGGAGGTGACATTTCTCCGGAAAAAGTCGCGCCTCTCCTCGACCGAGGTGTGGGAGAGGTCATCGGTGACCCACCACATCACCTCGCGGATGTCCAGGTCGGCTTGCTTCCGCCGGGTGGTCTCGGTGACGTAGATGGTGCCGTCGGTATCGACCGATACCGCGACGGGGTTGATGAACATCGGCTCGCGGGCGACTAGCGAGCGCACGAGGCCATTTTGGCAGGGGTAGCTTTCCGGGGCCGCGGCGAGGGAGGCGACCAACGGCAGGAAGGAAAGGCAGGCGGCTTTCATGGGCGTGCCACTACGCATGGGAAATGCGGGCGCTTGTCAAATGCTGGCCCATTTCACCCGAACGTGTGGCCGGGTGGCGGGGAAGTCCGCTAATTCGGTATCCATAGATACCGGAGTAAGCGGAGTTCCGCCGGGAGCGCGGAGCTGCTGGCCGGCGGAAGCACGGGTAAGGCAGATGCTGGCGATGCGGACGTTGACGGGTAGCGATCTCCGGGGCCCGTTCTGCGGGCCAGCGGCCCGCGCTCCCAGCGGGGGGCGCTCCAGCGGGAATCAATCCCGGCGGGTCAGCTCCACGAAGACGTCTTCCAGCGTGGCGTCCTTGCGGTGGAGGCTGCGCAGCGGCCAGCCGTACTGGCTGATCAGCTCGTGAATGCGCTCGCGCGCATCGGTGCCGGAATCGACGAGGATCTCGTAGTGGGCCCAATCGTCGGTCAGTGGCTCGGAGGTGACCCGCTTCACGTGGTCCAATCGCTGCAGCGCCGGGCCGATGACCCCGAGGTCACCGGAAATCTCCGCGTGGATCCGGCCAGCGGCACGCATGCCGGCGACCAGATTCTGCGGGGTGTCCTGCGCCTTGATCTGGCCGCCATCGATGATGATGACCCGGCCGCAGGTCATTTCCACCTCGTGCAGGATGTGGGTGGAAAGCAGGATCGTGTGCTTTTCGGAGAGCTTTTTGATCAGGTCGCGGATCTGCCGGATCTGATTGGGGTCGAGGCCGTTGGTCGGCTCGTCTAGGATCAGGAGCTGGGGCTCGTGGACCAGCGCATCGGCGAGGCCCACGCGCTGGCGGTAGCCCTTAGACAGGACCCGGATCATCTTCCGGCGGACTGCCTCCAGCCCGCAGATCTCGATCACTTCATTGACCCGGCGGCGGGCGTCGCGATTGGACAGGCCCTTGAGGGTGGCGCGGTACTTCAGGTACTCGCGGACCCGCATGTCGTCGTAGAGCGGGACGTTTTCCGGCATGTAGCCGATGCAGCGGCGGGCCTCCAGCGATTGGCGGAAAATGTCGAAGCCGGCGACCCGGGCGCTGCCGGAGGTGGGGGGCAGGTAGCCGGTCAGCATCCGCAGGGTCGTGGTCTTGCCGGCGCCGTTCGGGCCTAGGAATCCGACGATCTCGCCGGGTGCGACGTTGAAATCGATGCCTTTGACCGCCTGATGGCGCGCAAAGCTCTTGGTGAGTTGCCGGACTTCGATCATGGGCGATATGCAGGAAATTCGCCCCGAAATGCGGCCTTGTGCGTTGACGCGTCCGGGGCGGCCTCTTACCTAAGCCCTGCGTGCGAGGGGCCAAGCGGGAATTTCCGCAATCTCCCGCCGGCACCCGAACCTACCGCCCATGAAATCGTCGGTTTCCGCCCGCATGAATGCGGACTTGTTGGAGCAGCAATACGCACTCTGGTGCGCCGATCCCAGCTCGGTCGATCCCACGTGGTCGGCCTTTTTTGAAGGCTTCGAGCTAGGGGTCGCCCAGCTCAGGCCCAAGGGGGGAGAGGCAGCCGCGGCACCGTCTGCCGCGCCGGCGGTCGCGACCGCCAGCGAGAGTGACCTCGCCTTCTACGGCAAGGTGGTCAGCCTCGTGTATAATTTCCGCGCCCTCGGCCACACCCAGGCGCACATCAACCCGCTCTCCGACCGCCCGGAGCGCAATCCGCGGCTGGATATTTCCCAGTTCGGTTTCAGCGAGGCCGAAATGGACCGCGAGGCCTCCAATCCGCTGTTCCGCGACGGCGCGAAGATGAAGCTGCGCGACATGGTCGCTGCACTGGAAGCCACCTACTCCGGCTACATTGGCTTCGAATTCACCCACATTCATAACACCACCGTCCGCAACTGGGTGCGCCACCGGATCGAGGCCCACGCCCTGCGCGGTGACGATCCCGCCGACCGCAAGGCCCGCGCGCTCGCTTGGCTGATCGAGGCGGACAGCTTCGAGAATTTCCTGGGCAAGAAGTTCCTCGGCGAGAAGCGCTTCTCGCTGGAAGGCGGCGAAGGCGCGATGGTCGTTCTCAACGCCATCCTCGAAAAGTGTCCGTCCGCGGGGGTGCTGGAGATCGAGATGGGCATGGCCCACCGCGGTCGCCTGAACATCCTCGCGAACTTCGTCCGCAAGTCGCTCACCACGATTCTTTTCGAATTCACGCCGAACTACATGCCCGACCTCGTGGCGGGCGATGGCGACGTGAAGTACCACCTCGGCTATGAGAGCATCCGCGACCTGCCCGATGGCAAGGTCCGCGTCAGCCTCGCCGCCAACCCGAGCCACCTCGAAGCCGTCAACCCGGTCGTGGAAGGCAAGGCCCGCGCCCGCCAACGCATCCTGGGTGACGACGGCGCGGCTACCGACCGCAAACGCGTGCTGCCGATCCTGCTCCACGGGGACGCCGCCTTCGCCGGCCAAGGCCCGGTCGCCGAGTGTCTCAATCTCTCCCAGCTCCCGGGCTACCGCACCGGAGGCACCATCCACCTCATCATCAACAACCAGATCGGCTTCACCACGATGCCGGCCGATGCGCGCTCGTCCGCCTACGCGACCGACGTGGCGAAGATGATCGAGGCGCCGATCCTTCATGTGAACGGCGAGGTGCCGATGGAACTCCACTGGGCCGCCGAGTTCGCGCTTGAGTTCCGCCAGCAGTTCGGTCGCGACGTCGTGATCGACATGTATTGCTACCGCCGGCAGGGCCACAATGAGACCGACCAGGCCGCGTTCACCCAGCCGCACATCTACAAGCTGATCCAGAACCGCGAGACGATCGGCCAGATCTATAAGAAGCAGCTCGTCTCCCAAGGCGCGCTTTCCCAAGCCGAGGCCGACAAGATCGAGCAGGACATCTGGGCTCGCTTCGAGGCTGGTCACGCGAAGATGCTGGAGCTCCAGGAAAAGGGCGAGCGCAGCGCGTATAGCGGTTCCACCGCGGTGGAGCAGGTCGAATACTCGCACGCTCCGGTGCCCACCGGCATCGGTCAGGATCTCCTGCAACACGTCGGCAAGGTCCTCACGACGGTCCCGGATGGCTTCAACCTTCACCCGACCCTCGCCAAGCGCTTCGTTCCGCGTCGCCAAGAGGCGCTGCAGAACGGCGGGCCGATCGACTGGGCCTTCGCCGAGTCGTTGGCTTGGGGTGCTCTCCTGACTGAGGGTCATCAGGTGCGCTTGTCGGGACAGGATTGCCGCCGCGGCACCTTCTCGCATCGCCACGCGGTGTTCTATGATTCGGAGACGCGCGCCCGCTACATTCCGCTGGAGCATGTGAGCCCGACGCAGGCCAAGTTCTGCGTTTACAACTCCTTCCTCTCGGAGTTCGCCGTGCTCGGTTTCGACTACGGTTACTCGCTTGGTGCTCCGAACATGCTGACCCTGTGGGAGGCCCAGTTTGGTGACTTCTCGAATGGTGCGCAGGTCATCATCGACCAGTTCATCGCCTCCGCGGAGTCGAAGTGGCAGACGCCGTCCGATCTCGTGATGCTGCTGCCGCACGGCTACGAAGGCCAGGGGCCGGAACACTCCAGCGCCCGCCTTGAGCGCTTCCTCCAGCTCTGCGCCGGGAAGAACATCATCGTCGGTAACTTCACCACGCCGGCCCAGTACTTCCACGCCCTGCGTCGCCAGAAGATGCGGCCCTTCCGCAAGCCGCTCATCCTGATGACGCCGAAGAGCTTGCTCACGCGGCCGGAAGCGGTTTCCCAGGAAGCCGATTTCCTCGAGGGCTCCTGCTTCCAGGAAGTCCTGCCGGATCCGATGCACTTCGAAGACCCGATGTCGGTCGATCGCATCGTTTTCTGCTCGGGCAAGGTCTTCTACGATCTCGCCGCCTACCGCGAGGAGCACGGGATCAAGAACACCGCGATCCTGCGCATGGAGCAGCTCTACCCGTTCCACGACGAACTGGTCTCGGCGCTGGTCGGCCAGTATGCCGCGGCGAACAAGATCGTCTGGTGCCAGGAAGAGCCGCTGAACATGGGGGCTTGGTCCTACATCTTCCCGCGCCTCGAAAAGGTGCTGGATCGCCGTGTTCGCTACGCCGGTCGCAACCGCGCTTCCAGTCCCGCCGCCGGTTCCAAGGCCCAGCACTACAAGGAGCACAAGGCCCTGCTCGAAGCCGCGTTCAATGTCTGAGATGGTAGGTGGAAGATGGTGGATGGCAGATGAAAGGCCATCCACCCTTTCGCGACGTTCCCGATTTGTTTCTCCTCACTAAAGCCTTTCCCGATGTCTCTCGAAGTCAAAGTCCCCGCCGCTGGCGAATCCATCACCTCCGCCAACGTCGCCCGCTGGCACAAGCAGAACGGTGAAACCGTCCGCAAGGGCGAGATTCTCGTGACGCTCGAAACCGACAAAGTTTCCAGCGAACTCGAAGCTGCCGCCGATGGCGTGCTGCAAATCGTCGTCGGGGAAGGGGAGGAGGTCGCCATCGGCACCCTGATCGCCAAGATCGAGGAAAGCGCAGGAGCCCCGGCTGCTGCTGCCGCTCCCGCAGCCGCCCCAGCCCCAGCCCCGGCTCCCGCCGCTGCTGCGCCTGCCGCGGTACCCGCTCCGGCCCCGGCCCCGACCGCCGCTGCTACGGGCCAAGTCATCGACGTGAAAGTTCCCGCTGCGGGCGAGTCCATCACCTCAGCCAATGTCGGTCGCTGGCACAAGGGCGATGGTGCTGCCGTGAACAAGGGTGACCTCCTGGTGACACTGGAAACGGACAAGGTCTCCAATGAGCTTTCTGCCGAAGCTTCCGGCACGCTCCAGATTCTCGTCTCCGAAGGCACCGAAGTAGCAATCGGTACCGTGGTCGCCCGCATCACCGTCGGGGCGGGATCTGCCGCTGCTGCTCCGGCTCCTGCCGCTGCGCCGGCACCCGCACCAACCACCGCCGCAGTCGTGAAGTCCGCCGCCCCGGCTCCCGCGCCCGCTCCGGCCGCGGAGGCTCCCAAGCCGCGCACCTTCGAGCTGCCCGCCGCGCCTTCGGCCTCCGCTCAACCGGTTGCTGCAACCAGCGACGGCCGTACCACTCGCAAGAAGATGAGCATGATGCGCCGCAAGATCGCGACGCACCTCGTCAATGCCCAGCAGACCGCGGCGATCCTCACCACCTTCAATGAAGCGGACATGTCCGCCGTCATGGACCTGCGCAAGGCGGTGCAGGAAGACTTCCTCAAGAAGCACGGTGTGAAGCTCGGCTTCATGTCCTTCTTCGTGAAGGCCGTCGTCCAGGCGCTCAAGGACGTGCCGCAGGTCAATGGCATGATCGATGGTCAGGACATCATCGAGAACCACTTCTACGACATCGGCGTCGCCATCGGCACCGAGAAGGGTCTCATCGTTCCGGTCATCCGCGATGCCGACAAGAAGAGCTTCGCCCAGATCGAGCAGGACATCCTCGACTACGCCAAAAAGGCCAAGGAGGGCAAGATTGCCATCGAGGACCTGCAAGGCGGCGTCTTCACCATCTCCAACGGCGGCACCTACGGCTCGCTGCTCAGCACGCCGATCCTTAACCCGCCGCAGAGCGGCATCCTCGGCATGCACACCATCCAACAGCGCCCGGTCGCCGTGAACAACCAGGTCGTCATCCGCCCGATGATGTATCTGGCCCTCAGCTACGACCACCGCCTGGTCGATGGCAAGGAAGCCGTCACCTTCCTAATCCGCATCAAGGACTGCATCGAGAATCCGACGCGGTTGATGTTGGAGATGTGAGGTAGTGCGCCTGACTGCCTGATTATTCCGGTTTTGCAAACGGCCCGCGGTGTTCCCGCGGGCCGTTTGTTTTGGATGCGGAGTCTCGTGTCCGCGGGGCTCGATGGATCATTGGGCGAAAGGATCGCCTGCCGCTTCACCGTCGGCTTTCTCGCGGCGTCTCTCTTCATCCTGCCGTTGATAGAGTTCCTCCACCTTGAGGCGAGCTCGCGCGGCGATCTGCGGGTCCTGGATGGCAGTGAGCAACTGGGCGCGGGTCTCCTTTGGGAAGTCGCCGTGGAACACGACGCCGCTGATGAAGGCATCCCGATCCGGGCCGGTGGGGAGGGCTGCTACGCAGTCCTGGACGGGCGATGGCGCTCGGTTGCTGTAGAGAGAGCCGAAGTCGCGAAGGGCCTGGCGACGCAAGGGATCCGCACGGATGGCCTGCAGGATCTGGATGGATTCCAGAGCGGTGGTGGAGCCGTCTTCCATCACCCAGTTGAGCGCGGACTTCGCAAGAGCCTGCGCCGTTTCGCCCGCCGGATCTCCCATCAGCCCGGCGGCCTCCATCGCATTGATCAAGTCCACCGCGGCGACGGTGTCACCACGCTCATGATGGACCATGGCATCGGCAGCCGCAGCGCGGAATTCCTCTGGCAGGGCGGCGATGCGCTGGACCTGCTGGACCACGGGTAGGGAGCCCAACTCCTGCCGCTCCCATTTCTCCAGGAAGATCGAGCGGAGCATCTCATTTGGCTCCGCAGTGAGAAAGGGCAGGGGATCTGCCCCGACTTCCTCCGCCATGCGTAGCGCAAAGTCGGCGGCGGGCCCCTCGTCCTCGCTGTTCCCAGGTATCTCTATCCATTTACGGAGGGCGGCGAGTTGCGCGGCAGCACCGGGAGGAATATACTCGCAGAGATCGCCGACGGTATCGCGATCCACGAAGTGCGGGGCGCCCGGCTGGCTCAGGCACTCTAACAGGATATCCGTCTGCCCGGCCGTGGCGAGGGTCTTGCTCCACAGATCGAAGACTTCCGGGCCGACGGACCCGAAGTGGTGCGAGGCGATCCAATCCCACACAGCGCGCGGCTGGCGGGCGATTTCCGCGACGACTTCCGCGTGCAAGGTCTCGGCCAGTGACTTGTAGCGCCGCCGGTGCTCCGGAGCGTAGAGCTGGCCCATGGCACCCCGCAGGTCGCGGATGATCCACTCGCGAAAGAGTGCCTCCCGGGCGAGTTCGAAATCGCGGCGCGGGAGCTTCGACTCCTCCAGCTCTCGCAGCCGGCGGGTGAATGAGCCACTGATGCCCTGCGGTCCCTCGTCCGTGCTGCGGTCCGATACCTTGGTAGGTCGGAAGTGCAATGAATCCCTTGGGGCATTCGCAGTGCCTGGGAAGCCGGTGACAGCGCGGGCCAGCAGGAAGACGGCGGCATGCGTGGCCACAAGCAGGAGCAGTGCAGCGGGGATGTGAGTGCGCGAGGTTCTCTCTTTCACGGGCCTCCTCCTTTCGCCCTCATCTCTTCTGCGTGGCTGTCGTAACTCTCCAGAAACTGTGTTCGTAGTACTTCATCCGGCACCGCCAGAAGGGCATGGCGGCAGCCCTCGGGATCGATATTCTGCCATGGTTTGAAGCGATGGAAGTAGAGTGAGAAGGCCGCTTGCTCCTTTTCCTGAATGATCTCGGGGTAGGCCGTGAGCACTCGGATAGTCATCTCCGGGGAAAGCCTGTCCAGTTGGTTCTCAGCCTCCTGATTGAAGTCGCGGCCGGTGGCGCGTGCCTCCTGAAGCGTGCCCAGCGGATCCGTGATGAAGGCCGCATCGAAGAGCATGCTGCGCAAGTCGGCCGCCACGGTGGGATCGGAGAATGCGGTCGGCCAGGAGCGCTGCACCAGCGCCAGCACTTCCTCCATGGACTGCCGGCCATCGCAAAGGTCCGCCAAGGCATCCGTGAAGCCGGGTGCCAGCTTCTCAAGCTGCTGCTCTTCGCTTGGGATGTCCCGGTCAAAGGGATTGGTCCCGGCGAGGCCGAGCTGCCGCGTCAGCGCGGAGGCGGACTCCTCCCGCTGCTTCCGGTCCTTCTCCTCCTCGCGCTTGCGGTTGCTGGCATATTCCTCATTCCGAGCGATCCGGGCTTCCGCCTGGGCCACGTCTTCGGGCGGGAAACCTGCCGCACGGATCTCATCCAACAGGATTGCCGCGTCCTCGTCCCCGCTGATCGATGAGAGAAAACGGCGTATCACCCGCGGATCGGCGAGGACGGCGGGAACCCGGGCCAAGTGTCCCTGCCATTGTTTCGCATCCAGGCAATCGTCGACCAGCCACAGGCGGTCTTGCGGTTTTGTCAAACTGGCGGCCATCTCCAGCGCGAAGTCCGCACCGCGCTTGTGGCACAGTTCCTGTGCTCCCTGATGCAAGGGCCAGGCGGCCTGGGGGAAGCGTTTCACCAGCTCATCGAGCCGGTGTTCGTTTCCTTGGCCGAGCCAGCGCCCGATCTCGAAGCGGAAGGGGTCGATTCGTTGCCTGCGGCTGGCCCTGCCGATGAAATCGAGCGCGGCATCAGGATCAAGCCCGAGCCAGTTGCCGAAGGCGGCGACGGTTTCCGCGCTGGCGTAACCGCGGCTGGTCTTCGCGGCGGCCATGCCCTCCCTGACAAGCGCGGCGAAATCGGCATCCGTTGGGAGCTTTGCGCGGGCGGCGTCAACTTGCTCGGGCCAGGGGAGCTTTTCCAATTCTCGCTGCTCCCGGGTTGCGGCCAGGACAGCGGCCTCGTGCTCGCGACCCAGGCGGACCAGATCGGCGGGGCCAGGGGTGAACTCGCGGGTTCCGATGGAGAGAACTTCGGCTTGGCCCGCAGCAGCAGTGCGGGGCCTGCGACCAAGCTGCCACGCGGCGACATGGCTAAGGAGGAGTAAAACACCGCCGACGGTGATAAGGATGTCGATCTTCCATCCGCGGGCCATGCGCTGGTAAGGATGGAGAAGATCGCGGGGTTTGGGAAGGATGGATGGACTTCACGAGGAGCAGCAAGAAGTCGAGCGGGAGACGCCTTATCGTCTTGAAGGAAGAATCGGAGGACAATCGGATGAGGAGCGACGTGCAGAACGGATGGCAGCCTTCAGGTCGGCAGCGCCATACCCAAGTGGCGGCGCAGGTCATCCTCGAGGCGATTCACCATCGTGAAGGTGGGCCGGGAGGCATTGCCGAAGTATCCCTCGGTCGGTAAGACCTCACCGGGGGAGGCCGTGATGTCGAGGACGCAGAGGTCCGACGGGCTAAGCAGCCATTCGATTTGCGATGAGGTGTCCGACTTCCAATGGCGGGCGAAATCCGCGGCGGCGTCGTGTTTCTCGCCAATGAGCACCCTTGAGTTGAGGACCACGTTCATCCGGGAATATCGTCCGAGGTGGCAAGGGTGCAACGAACGATCGGCGTGCTCCCTCGTGAATCTTTTGGAAGGAGGCAGGATACCCGCGGCAGGGAGGTTTGAATTCCCGGCCGCGGGCACCAGCTACCATGAATTACACGTTCTGCCTGGAAAGTGGAGGTGCCCGCAGCTCCCCCCCCGAGGACCACGGGCACCGACGCGTTTCCGCGATTGGCAAAACTAATGCAGCACCCCGGAGAAAACGCAAATCAGTGGCGGCTAGGGAATCTACGAGTGGACTCCGAGGCGCGGCTCAATCGTCGCGGGACTTCGCCGCCGATTCATGGCAGCTTCGCGAATGACCTCCGGGGATTTCCTTCGTCTGCTTCACCGGGCCGCCGCCTCCGGGGAGGAAACCGTGGATCAGGCTCGCCGCGATCTTTGGCGAGCCACCGGCCGCCGTCAGGCTCGCCACATCGTTGCCTACCAAGGCTGGGCGGACGCGAAGACAGTGCATGTAAGTGGCCGGGTCCTGGCCAACCGGCCCGCTGGCGGTCCACTCGACGATCACGGCTGGTGGGACAATCTGGTCAATACGTGGCGACGTTGGGAAAGCGATGAGGTCCCGGGGGCCTGCGTGGCCCTGCGCTTCCAGGATCAAGAGCAGACGGTCATCGCCGATGAGGAGGGATACTATGAAGCGGAGTTTTCCCTGCCCGAGTCGGATCACGAGGGACTGATGTGGTTCACCGCGACGGCGACAACTCCAGGCGGCGGAGAAGAAATCCTGGCCACCCACGATCTGATGGTGCCGCCGGCCGATGCCGCCTTCGGGATCATCAGCGATCTCGATGACACGGTCATCCATACCGGGATCACCAGTCTGCTGTTGGCGGCCAAGCTGACCTTCCTGGAGAATGCCAAGACCCGCAAACCGCTCGATGGCGTTGCCTCGCTCTATCAAGCGCTCCAACACGGCCATGCCGGGCGACTGGTCAATCCGCTGTTCTACATTTCCAGTTCGCCATGGAACCTGCACGACCTGCTGGTGGATTTCCTGCGTCTGAACGAGGTCCCGCCGGGGCCGCTGTTCTTGCGCGATGTGGGTCTTGATCGCACCAAGTTCATCAAGGAAGCGGGACACGGTCACAAGGAGGCGAAGGCCCTGCGCTTGCTGGATGCCTATCCGGACTTGCCCTTCGTGCTCATCGGCGATTCCGGCCAGGAGGATCCCGCCATCTATGCGGCTGTGGCCGAGCAGCGGCCGGGGCGGGTCCGTGCGATTTATATCCGCGATGTTGATCCAGAGGCCGACTCGCTTCTGGACACGGCGGTTCATCGCGCGGTCGACCGCGCTGCCGCGGTGAACGTGCCGATGGTGCTGGCCCGCGATAGCCTGATGATCGCCGAGCATGCCAGCCGCAGCGGCCTCATGCCGCTGGCTCCCGTGTCTGCCGTCGTCCAGGAAGTCGAAGCAGATCGCCAGCGTCCCGGGACGGGTGAGGAAGCGATGCAGCAGGCGCTACAGTCCTTGCTCGAGGATCCCGGCGGCGGTTGACCGCGGCATACGATACGATGCGCGGCACGTGGCGGTGAGGGAAGGGGAGTGCCTGCATCCTCACCACCACGCCTGCGGTGTGCTACGAAGGCGGCCCTGGTTACAGACCCGACTTCAGGGCTGCGAATTGACTCTGCATCTTTGCCAGCTCCTTCTCGGCTTTGATGATCTGGCTGTGCAGGGACTGGAGCTCGGCGAGCTTCTTGCCAATCGGGCCCGTGGCGACCACCGGCGTTTCGCCATTGGCCGTGATTCCGCTGCGGATCCACGAGGCGATCGTCAGCGGGGATAGCTTGAACTTCTTGGTGGCGGCGATCTGACCACCGCGGCCTTTTTCCGCATTCACCTTGTCCACGAAGGCCAGGATTTCGGCCTTTTCCTTGGTAGTGTAGCGACGACCTTTCGATGCGTTGACTTTTGATGTGCTCATGACGCTGCTCGCCTAACAAGCGGGGCAAACCCGTGCAAGCCGAAGGGACGACTTCTCACGTGATCGCGTAATTCGAAAGGTGCTGGAAATCGGACATCCTGCGTACGTTCTGAAAGGTTTCACTCCGCTGCACCTCCCGAGCAATGACCTCAACGACATCCGTTTTCGTGGTTTCCGCCATTGGCCCGGACAATCGCGCCCAGATCTTCGGCACCTGCATCTCCGAAGACGAAGCTGACCGCTTGATCGCCCGGCTCGCGGCGAAGCTCCTCCTCTACCGCCGCTGGCAATGGACGCCGTGGCAGTCGGGAGAGTGATCCCGCCCGCTGGCTGACCGGGGCACCTCCCGGATCTGCCCGCGAAAAATTCTCCGGGATTTTCTTAAACCGCCCTCGGGCAGGGCACATTCCGTAGTTGGTCATGAGCTACCGAGGGTGGGTCCTCCCACCAGACCTCGACGCGGCTGCCCCGGATCCTTCCCCCCGGGGCAGTCGCAGAGCGGCTCATTCTTGGCTTGAACGGCAGCGGGCTGGTGGAACGAAAGCCGGCTCAGATGTCTTGAATGGGGAAGAAGAGTCGGACTGAGTCTAGTCGCAAGAGCCCCGAGAAATTGTCAGATAACTTCGGGCACTTGCTTCCGCCCGCTGACGAGCGATCGCACCCGATCGACAGGGGTCTTTGCTGTCATTCGAAGAAGCGAGTTGATCGGACGTGCCATCGTTGCGGGACACGGCCCACCACCAGCAATGATCATCCATCGCTTCGGCGCGAAGCATCAGGCCCATCCAAATGGCCGTGCAGTCGTCGTCCAAATTACCCTGCCAAACAATGGGCTGGATCGCCGCACCCGAGTCTTTCCGCTCGGTCTCAAGACGCCGGAGTTCCTTGCGGACGAGAGCCAGGACGAAATCTTCATTCGTTTCTCCTGCCTTGAGGTTTTCGACGAGCCCAAGCTTCGCGGGAGCTAGCCTGATACATATTCGCCTCGCGTGCTCCAACTGCAGGTACGACTCATACTCGGCCTCCGTGCACTCGATCTCTCCAATGCGATGAGTGCTGGTGAACCATTCTCCCGCCGCAACCTGATGCTTCAAGTTTCCGGAGCAAAAGACTTCGTAATCAACGACCGCAACGTCGCACTCAAGCTCGGCCACGATCACTGGCCCATCGATCCTTCCTCCATCGGGTATCAGCCATCTCAAGACCTTCCACGACGAGATATGGGGAACTTGGAGGCCGGGAAGTCCTTGAATGTATAGAGGGATCCGGTGCACGGTTTGGATGCTAGCCGGTCATGCCGTTAACAGGCCATTCCCAAAGATATCGCCGTCTGGATCCGTAGGCCGAACTTCTTCATTTGCTCCCGCGAAGCTATGCCGCGATCGTAAGGCAATGCCTCGCCTCTACGATCACATCGACCTGCGCGTGCCTTCACTTCGAGATGCGGCGTCCTTTTATGAAGCTTTGCTTCCCGCGCTCGGCTTCACTCGCCTCGTGGACGTGGAAGACTGGCTGCAATACGAAAGCACAGGTGAACCGGCGGGTGCCTTTTTTGGTGTTACCGAATCACCGACCCACGTCGCCAACGAGAATCGCATCGCCTTCTGGGCGGAAAGCGATGGCGAGGTGGATCGCCTTGCCGAGGTCGCCTTGCGCGCCGGTGCCCGGAATGTCGAGGGCCCCATGCCCTACGAAGCCGGTTATTATGCGGTCTTCTTCGAGGATCCCTTCGGCAACCGTTTCGAGGTGTGCCACCGGGTAGTGGTTTAGTTCCCCTAGAAGGCTTCGCTTTACCGCCACTTCTGAGCCAGCTTCTCACGGAATTTCTCCGGGAACCGCTGGTCCACCAGAATCTCGTCGACCTGTTCCAGCCGGGTGCGGATGGCGGCTCGCAGCAAGCGATTGGCGTCATCTTCCCTGCCGCGATTAAAGGCTTCCGCAGCAAGAGATTGGAAAGCTGAGGCAGCCGCTGCACGGTCTGCCTCATTTCCGTCGAGCAACATCTTGGCCTCCTCCAAGGCTTCCCTCCAACGACCTAGTCCGGTCGCCGCGCGGACAAAGATTCGCCGCGCGGCGGAAACATTGCGCAAGTCGTCCGGCAGGCTTTCGACAACGGCAATGGCCTCGCGATACATGCCGAGTTCCAATAAGTCAGCGGCTCGCGAGATGCTTGCCTTGGAAGCGCCAATCAAGGTCGGATTCATCTAGGGTAAGAGGGGAGCACGGGGAACAATTAGCGGCCGGGCTGGATGCGGGTGATCTTGGTGCCCTTGAAGCTAAGCCCGGCCATCAAGCCTTTTTGGTTGAAGACATACGCATACACTCCCCGGTCCGCGGTGCGCGAGGTGATGGTACCGGCGATGCCGCGATCCACGACGACGAGGCCGGGGCTGCTGCCGACTTCCCAGCCGGCGGCGCGGTTGAGTTGAGACACTTCCGAAGAGCTCATCAGGAAGAGCACGTAGCCATACTTTTGTACGCCGGCTTGCAGGCCGTAAGAAGCGCCGGCAGTCTGGTAGTAACCTTTGGTCGCCCCATCACGACCGAAGAGAACGCCGTTGCCCGCTTCCGCTCCGACCATGAGACCACCCTTGGTGATGTGCGGGAAGACGAGGATGCCAGCAGCCGAGCGACCCAGCTTGCGCGCACCCGGATCGCGAGAATAGAGGTCTTCCAAAGCGGCGCGAGCGTCGCCCGAGATGTCCGCACGGCTCGCATTCGCGGCATTGGCGCGGGTCACGGGCTCATACGCGCATTGGGTAAGGAAGGCTGGTGCTGCCAAGGCAAGGGCCACGCGGCAGAAGAGTGGAATCGTAGTGTTCATATTCAGTTGAATCAGGTTGAGATCCCGGCGTCGCGCCCGTCATGAGATCGCCATCCAGACGTTTGGCGCGACGTCGGACTCAACTCTCTATCAGGCGACGTGCCACCGGAATCAGGACGAGGATTTACCCCCGAAGCCTCGAATGTAACGTGCTGTAGGAGAAAGGCTTTTGCGGCACGGGGTGATTGGCTGTGTCGCCGTGTGGACGCCGCTCCATGCAGTCAGCCTGTGCAAGCTGCATGGATTTCTCTCTAACAAGTGCAGATTGAGCAACACCCGTGCGGCGTGAGCCGGTGGCTGCCCGCTGCCTAACACCTTCTGTCAGTCGTCATTTTTCGCCAGCTCCAGGTCCAACGATGCCTTGCCGCTGCCATCCATCAGGAAGGGGACCGACTCATGAGCGTGGGCAATCTTCCAATGATCGCCGGATCGCTTGAAGCCGAGGGTGAGGCGGAACCATAGGTCGGTTCGCTCGCCATCCGTCCTAGTGCCGGTTAGGTGGTTGAGAGCATGGCACCATGCGACCTCGCCGCTGGCGGAGATGGCCAGCTCCTTGACCTCATAGCCGATCGGCCCGTCGAAGGTTGCGAACCACTCGGTTAGGTTCTCGCGCAACGGTTCATCCGCTTGCAAGGGCGGGGCCAGATAGAAGCCCACCGGATCGTCCGTGAAGAAATTCGCCACCGCCTCGACGTCTTTGGTCCGAATTCCTTCTGCCCATGAATCCACCAGGGCTGTGATCTCGCTCTCACGAACGGAGTCCGCCGTGTCGCTGCCGAAGTAAACCTCCACGTGTTGGATCTTGCCCTCGCGGACGGTGAAAGTTTCCAAGTTGCGGAAGGCGGATCCATCCTTCGTCAACGCCTCGTAGCGCACGAAGGCTTCTTCATCGTCGGCTAACAATTTCTCGATCCGGAACGTCTCCACCCGCTGGCTGAAGGGCCAGCAACGTTCGAAGTATCGCTCGCGGTCGATGCGGTCGTCCACCGGACTGCTGAAGGTGAAGTCGTCGGTCAGCAGGTTTTCCAAGGCCGCCCGGTCCTTCTTTTCATAAGCCGCCAGATAAGCGCAGATCAGCACGCGATAGAGGTCCATCTTGAATCCTCGCACCATTTCGTGAGATGTTCCAGCAACGCTTGGAAAAGGAATCAATGCATGTGGCCTATTAACCATTCCCCGGATCGGACGACGATGACCTCACAGGCGCTGTTGCGAGCCGGTGGAGTCGTCGTTGCGGTGCTCCTGTCGTTCGAGGCTTTGTACGTGTGGTCCCTCTTTTCCGAGGCCTACCACGATGGTCTGCCACTCAAGGGGACAAACGTCTTTTCAAAGACGATCCTTGCGGTTGCTCCACTCGGTTTGACGCCATTCATCGTGCCGGTGCTTGTTGGATGCCTCTACTGGCAAGTGACCCGACGAACGGCTCCTCCGGTGTCGTCACTGATCTTTGGCGGATCGACAGCGGCGCTGGGATGGGTGGCATGCGCAGGAGCTTCGGAGATCTATGTTTCGGTCGTGCTCATGAATGGAGGGCGCGAACCTACTATGACCATGTGGATCGCCAACCTCGCTTTGATCAGCGGCATGATCGTTTTGATAGGGGTTGCTTGGGTCAGAGGACGAGACGCCGGATCCGCGAAGTCGGACGGAAGGGAGGACGCGACAGAGCCATGAAGCCACGACGCCGGAAGCAGGTGCTCATCGGAGCATCGATCTATCTCTTCCTCTGGTCGATTACGGCTTTGGTGGGATTGCCGCAGGTGGATCAGGCTTTTGAGCGGGAGTTGGCGATGGGATCTTTCGAGTTTGCGGACACTGGGATCGCCGAGGTTCCGGTGAGGCGCATCGAATTTTTCAACATCTCCAATCCCGAGGATCTTGAAGGTCGCGTGTCCGACCAACCTTGGAAGTGCAGGTCCGCGGGGCTGGCGGTCGCCCCGTTTGTCATCGTGGATCAAGCGGCCTGGCAGCAATACCCGCTATCCGGGTTTGGGGGACGCCGCTTGGTGCTATGGACCTTTGGCTACGTCCGCTGGAGGCCGCTGAAGAAATACTGGGTGTCCTAGCGCGCTACTGAGACTGCAGTCGTCGATGATCCTTTATGGGAGATCATCGACGAATGCACTGGGACGACTTCACTTCACCCGGGCCACCAGCACCCGGCGGTCGAGGGCCCATTCGGCTTCGTTGCCATTGGGGTAGTTCGGATACTTTTCGCCAAAGCCGTGGGCGCCGATCGCGGAGACGGGCACGCCGTAGCGTTTGGTCAGCTCGTCGTACACCCGGCGGGCGCGGTCGGCCGAGAGCTTCAAATTGAAGTCTTCCGTGCCTTCGATGCTGGTATGCCCTTCGACATCAAAGCCGGCGTCGGGGCTGGTCGCGAGCACCTCGAGAATGGCCTTGGCGGTTTCCTCCAGCGCGACACGCGACTCAGAGTCGAGAAGCTCGGCCGTTTCCTTCACGAACAACACCGGGATGGTGACATAAGGAAGCTCACGGCCTTCGACAATGACGACATTGCGCTCCACATTGTAGACCCTTGGTGGCAGGCCGGGTTCCTCGACAATGGTGCGGGTCTCGGTGGTCTCAACCTTGGCTCCGGGCGGAATCACCACGGCCGGTTCCTCGCGGACCTCGATGATCTTGGGCGCAATAGCCAGTTGACGGCGGACGAGGGCGGGATCAAGCGGGATCGCCCTGGGCACGACGCGCTCGATGACGACTGGTGGTGTGGCCGGGACGACGACTTCTTCCCGGACCACCACCGGTGGAGCGGGCTCTTGGGCAACAGCGTGGGCGACGAGAGCGAGTGCGATGCAGTGACGTGGTTTCATGAGTCTGGAATTTGAGATTGTCTGCGGAGAGGGCTTCTTCGCAGTAGGCGTGCCCATGTCTTGGACCTAACCTTCGCGAGGGCGTGCGTAGCCTCCAGCAGGGGAGCGGGCTGTCCCCAAGGCGCAGCGCGGGCAATCTGCAAAGGCAGGAGACACGACTTTGCACGATGGGGGACTCGAAAAACTCACGACGGATCTCCAGGCGGGGACAACGTCTCGTTGCCCAAATCACCAAGTCAAGTCAGGCCGGCTCCTTTGAACACGCAGTGGCTGGCCGCTACAATCCCTGCATCAAGAACCGGGCAAAAGCCCCCGCTGCGGCCAGTCAAGGAGCAACCCGAGGGGATCGAGCGAATCATCAGGGGAGGAGCCCTGAAGGTACGCCGGTTCAAAACAACCCGAGCAACTTGAGGACGATGACGATGACGACCACCACGCCGATAATGTAGAAGATGCTATTCATTGAAGCGCCTTCTCGCAGGTGGTGTGCCAACGGGATCAGGGGGAATCGTCAGGCCGATCCGGGCAGCCGTTCCCACGTGGGAATTCCCCTCGGTCGCCCTGGAGCCGGCTACCAGACTCGAACTGGTGACCTGATGATTACAAATCAACTGCTCTACCAACTGAGCTAAGCCGGCGGCACCGAGGGCGTCGGCCGGAGGCGCGAGGAGCGCGCCGGCCGGGGGCGGTGTAGCGTGCATTTGAGGCGTGGGCAAAGCTGAAATTTCGGTGCGGTGAAAAGTCGTGGAGGCTCCCCCTTTTCGGGGGGCTGGGAAGTTCGTGGCAGACGCTGGCAGTCTGGGATGTCAGAGTTGGCAAACCCGTTTTGATCTGCCGGACTTCGTGCTGGCGATCCTCCGCGTTTCGAATCCATTTTTGACCCTCCATGCTGCGTTCCCTTGCCTGTGTTGTCGCGATGTCGTGCTCCTGCCTTCCGGCGCAAGAGCGGAGCCCGGTGGTGGCGTCGAAGGAGGCGCCGGTGAAGGCGGAGAAGCAGGCGGACGGCCGCTGGTTCATTGACTTCGGCAAGGCGACTTTCGGAACCGTGGAGATCACCTCGCCGGACGCGAAGGCGGGTAGCAAGATGACGGTGCATCTGGGAGAGGCGTTGGCGGGTCCCACCGCGGTGAACCGCAAGCCATCCGGCACGGTCCGCTATCAGGGCGGCGAGGTGACACTGAAAGCGCGGACACCGGTGAGTCCGGAGCTTTCCTGGAAGCCGCCGGGCTGGATGAAGGAGGGCTGGCTGTCCCTGCCGAAAGGCTGCCCGGAGATGATGCCTTTCCGCTACGTGGAGATCGAGGGCGCGCCGCCGTCATTCTCCGCCGACCAGATCCGCAGGGTCTCGTGGACGGTGCCCTTCGATGACAGCGCTTCGGCGTTCCAGTCTTCCAGCCCGGATCTCGATGCCGTGTGGGACCTGTGCAAGCACAGCATCAAGGCGACCACCTTCATGGGCCTGTACGTCGATGGTGACCGCGAACGGAAACCCTATGAGGCGGACGTGCTGATCAACCAGCTCGGCCACTACTGCGTGGATGCCCGCTACGACACCGCGCGGCTGACCCATGAGTATTTGTTAGAGAAGCCGACCTGGCCGACCGAATGGCGGCTGCAGTCGGTGATCCTGGCGTGGCACGATTTCCTGTGGTCGGGCGACGACCGCTCGTTGCGAAAGCACTACGCCACGCTGAAGGGCCGCGCGATGATCGAGCGCCGAACCCCCGATGGATTCTTCGAAGGCTGGAACCAAGGGAACATCACCGACATCGTCGATTGGCCGGCTGGCGAGCGCGATGGCTATGACATGAAGCCGGCGGTGAAGACCGTGGTCACCGCCTTTCACTACCGGGCTTTGGTGCTGTTGGAGAAGATGGCGACCCATCTGGGCAAGACCGGGGATGCCACGGAATTCGCCGCGATGGCCGAGGCGACCCGCAAGGCGGTGAACGAGAAGCTATGGGATGAAAGCCGCGGCTGCTATGTCGATGGACTGGACCCGAAGTCCGGCAACCGTAGTAGCCACGCCTCCGCCCATGCGAATTTCTTCCCACTGGCGCTGGGTCTGGTGCCGGACGATCGCGTCGCCCGTGTGGCGGCCTTTATCAAGCCAAAGGGGATGGCGTGCAGCGTCTATGGCTCGCAGTTCCTGCTGGAGGCACTCTACGAAGCCGGGGAAGGGGAGCATGCGCTGTCCCTGCTTTCCTCGGGTGACCTGCGCTCATGGCGGAACATGAGCGAGAAGGTTGGCTCGACCATCACGCTCGAAGCGTGGGACCCGTCGCTGAAGCCGAATCTTGACTGGAATCACGCGTGGGGGGCCGCTCCGGCGAATCTGATCCCGCGCGGGCTGATGGGCATCGAGCCGCTGGAGGCCGGCTTCAAGCGATTCCGGGTGCGACCGCAGACCGGTGCTCTGGAGCAGGCGAAGCTGAAGCTGCCAACACCGAAGGGACCGGTGGTGCTGGAACTGAAGGGCAAGGATGCGTCGTCGTGGTCGGCCAAGCTGATCGTGCCGGCCGGCACGGAGGCGGAGTTTCATCTTCCCCATCCGGGAGAGGCGACGGTGTCCTCCGCCGGCAAGTCCGCGACACCGCGCATCCTGCGTGAGGAAAAGGGGCGAAAGGTCCTGGGGCTCGGGCCCGGGAACTGGGTGGTCTCGTTGAAATAGCGAGGCTTCGCGCTCATCCCCATAACGTGGGAGAGAGGGATTCGGATTGAGACGGCAGCGTTCTCCGGGGCTTATCTGGTTTTTCCCAAGCCGGCACCTCGCAAGAGAGCGGCCTTTTTGATAGACCGATCCTGTGATGCTCCGCCCACTGCTTGTTCCCTGCCTGGCGGTTCCCGCCTTGGCGGCGGATCTTGCGTCGAATGTGCCGGACGGGCACACCCTGCACCTGTGGCACTTGGATGAGCTGGAGGCACCCTTTGCCGATCTCGGAGTGCCACCGCAGAATCTTGAGGGCTTGCTCAACGGAGCTTCCGCCGGCCAACCGTCACTACCGGGGCTGGGCTCGGCCATCTCTTTCAATGCCAACGCCGGCGGGGCACCGAGCACGTCGGATTTGCGCGGCGCGATCTTGCTCGCCCTGCCCAAGACCGTCAGCGGTCCACAGGACAATGTGCCCGGCGGCTTCCGCTACTTCGGAGCGGGCGGTGCTTTTACCTACGAGGTGGTGTTGAAGTTCGACATCCTGCCCAAGGACGCCGGCGTGGCTGCCTGCGGGCTGATGTCGATGGATGGGGACGGCCAAGACCGCGTCTTCAATTTCCGTATCGAGAAGGAAGGCTTCCTTTCATTCATCCCGCTTCCCGATGGCGGGGCCGGCGGTCTCGCACTGGCGACCATTCCCACCAACGGCCCGCACGCGATCGACACCACCCACTGGTTCCACGCCGCGGTATCCTACGATGGCAACGAGGGCGTGGCCAATAACCTGAAGCTCTACTGGACCAAGCTGGGGCCCGGCCTAACGGAAGCCAACCGGATCGGCAGCGGCATCTTGTCGTCCGACTTTTCAGGGGCGAGCGGTGACTTCGCGATCGGCAATGAGGCCCGC
Organism: Luteolibacter arcticus; assembly: GCF_025950235.1. Taxonomy (NCBI): domain Bacteria; kingdom Pseudomonadati; phylum Verrucomicrobiota; class Verrucomicrobiia; order Verrucomicrobiales; family Verrucomicrobiaceae; genus Neoluteolibacter; species Neoluteolibacter arcticus. The sequence goes on from NZ_JAPDDT010000013.1 coordinate 97,309, forward strand.
ACCTTTGCCGCCAATGCCGAGGCCGAGCCGTTTCCCGGCTTGATCGATGAAGTCCGCATCAGCGGCGTGGCCCGGCATCCCAGCGACTTCTTTTTCGTGCCCCCGGCTCGCCGCGCCAGTCCGGAGCAAGTGGCTGCGCGCCGAAGCAATGGGGCAGGGAGCCCGGACTTCCGGCTTCGTTTGGAGAACGTCCTCGTCAATGCTTCGTCCGCGGTGCTTCCCAGCGCTCCCTCCGGCGTCTTGAGGCTGGGTTCCGGGTTGCACCGGCTCGACTTCGATTTTGGCTTTGAGCCGGACAATCCCGGCGGATCGATCAAGCTGCGTTGTCAGCTCGAAGGGATCGACGATCGCTGGCAGGAGACCGAGCGGGGCATGAGTCTGGTGTGCCAGGCGCTCGATCGCGAAAACCGCGTGATCTCGCAGAGCCGCTTTCCCTTCATCGGCACCAGCAATGGCTGGGAAACCGCACTTGAGGATTCCTCGATGACCCGCCGGGTGGAGCCGGTTTACGTGCCGGCGGAAACCGCGGCGCTACGGCTTTCCCTGAGCTCAGGGTCGCCGGATACCACGGGCTTCGTGACGGTGGATCACCTCGCGATCACCGTTCCAGGCAAGTCCGAGACATCGATGTGGAAAGACGGCAGCATCGCGCTCAGCGAGACGACCGCTCGGGCCGCCGGTGCTCCGGAAGGGTGGCGGCGCGACGGCAGCGACCCGGCCATCGCCCGCGTTGTCTTTCGTGGGGGAGGGGGATTTCTCGCCTTGGTCGATGGCGACCAGCAGCATCACGGCGAGTGGTCGTCGGTGCAGTCGATCGCGCCCGGCCACGGCGGCGTCTTCGTCCTGTCGTGGGAAGAAGCGTATAACGTGAGCAGTGGCAGCCTCCATCGGGCAACCTACGTGAATGTCCCGCCGGGGAACTACACCTTTCGCGCCGTGGGCCTGGCTGGGGAGAGTGATCCGCTCGGCGATGGCATTTCGCTGCCGATCGTGATCGAACCGCCATTCTGGCAGCGTCCGTGGTTCGGGCCGATGCTCGCTGCCGGCTCCGTGGCTTTGGTCGCCGCTGGCATCGTCGTGCGCCTGCGTCGCCGGGCGAAAAGGCGTCTCGAAATCTTGCGCTTCCAGAATGCCCTCGAACTGGATCGCACCCGCATCGCCCGCGACCTGCACGATGACCTGGGTACGAGAGTCACCGTACTAAACGTGACCGCAGCGCTGGCAAAGCGCGATCTCGACAGCGATCCTGGAAAGGCTCACCGCCATCTCGACAAGATGACGGATGCCGCCCGGGAGCTGGTGGTCGCCATGGATGATCTCGTGTGGGCCGTCGATCCGGCGCACGACACGCTCGACCACCTCGCATCCCACCTCACGCGGCTGGCGGAGGAAATGTTCCGTGATTCCCAGGTGCGGTGCCGGCTCGACATCCCCGCGGTGCTGCCAGCCCGGCCGCTGGGTGCGGAGTTCCGCCACCACCTCTCGCTCGCGGTGAAGGAATCCCTCCACAATGTCCTGCAGCATGCCGGGCCGTGCGAGGTCTTCCTTTCGCTCGAGTTCGACGGCGAAAAGATCACGGTCACCATCCGCGACACCGGCCGCGGCTTCGATCCCAAGGCCCACGGCAATGGCCACGGCCTCTCCAACGCTCCGGCTCGCATCCGCGAAATCGGTGGCAGCTACGCGATTGACTCGTCTCCCGGTCGCGGAACCTGTATCGTGATCATCTGCCGGCTTCCCCAAACCCCGACCTGAACCCATGGCCAACGACATCCACACCGTCGCTCTCGTGGAGGACGACGAACTGCTGCGCGAAACCCTCGCCGAGATCATCGCCGCCTCCACGAAGTGGACCCTGACCAGCACCTATCCGGACGCCGAAGCCGCGCTCCAGGGAATGAAGACCGCTTGCCCGGAAGTCGTGCTGATGGACATCCAGCTGCCGGGAATGTCCGGCATCGAGTGCGTGGCCAAGCTCAAGGAACTCCATCCCGAGGCCCAGGTGCTGATGGTCACCGTTTACGACAACAACGACCGCATCTTCAACGCGCTCGCCGCCGGAGCCTCCGGCTATCTGCTCAAGCGCGACGCACCGGCGAAGCTGTTGGAGTCGCTGGATGAATTGCTGACCGGCGGCTCGCCGATGTCCGGAGCGATTGCCCGCAAGGTGGTGCAGCACTTCCAAGCCACGCCGCCATCGAAGAATGAGGACCACAACCTGACTCCACGGGAGAAGCAGATCCTGGAACTGCTCGTGAAGGGCGGGCTCTACAAGGAGATCGCCTGGGACCTGGGAATCGGCGTGGAAACGGTGCGCACCCACCTCCACAACATCTACGCCAAGCTCCACGTCCGCACCCGCACCGAGGCGGTGGTGAAGTATCTCGGCAAAGGGACTTGATCACTCCGGGATGATGCGGAGCTGCAGCTCGATGAGGTCATTCACCAAGTGCCCGCCCAAGTGGTGGAACCACTTGCCGGAGCCGTAGAGGACATTCCAGAGCGTGCGGTCGAAGGCGAGCGTAGCCTGAGCTGCGGGCTTGCCCTCAGGGGTGATCCCCGCACTCGCGAGGAAGTCGAGCGGGGCGGTGACGTCCTTCAAGGTGAGCGTTCCCGAGACGTGCAGATTGGGCGCTCCAGGCGTGGCATCTTCGACGGGCTCGGCATGCGTGATTTCGAAGCGCGCTTCAGGATAGAGCTCGGTATCGAAGAAATCGTGGTCGCAGAGGTGGTGGATGAGCACGTCGTGCAGGGCATCCCCCGCGAGGTCGTCACAATTGATGTTCGTCATGTCGATGACGAAGCTGCCACCGGTGAGGCGGCCATGGGCAATGATGAGCTCTCCCGACTTCAATGCGATGCGCCCTCTGTGATGGTTGAGAAGATTACGGCCAATCCATTGGATGCGGCTCTCTCCGAGGTCGATGCGATAGCGCCCGTCATACAGTGCGGGCTTGGGAGCCGCAGGGCTTTCCTCCACCGGCATCCCGGCTTCACGCCATGCCTTGATCCCGCCATCCAGTTCATGGACCGCAGTGTAGCCGAGCCGGAGGAGTTTCTCCGCGGCCATGTGACTTTCGATGCTGGTCTCATCCGCACCGTAGAGACAGACCGGGGCGGTCAGATCCGGTGCCACGGCAGGCATGCGGTCCGTGAACGCGACTTCGAAGACGCAGTTGTTTGCGGCACCGGGAATGCGGCAGCACTTGTAGTCTTCGTCCAATCGCACGTCGATCAGCATAGGAGGGCGGATTCCCTTGAGGAGTTCCACGAGAGTGGCCGGAGTGAGCAGGGGAGTCGTCATTACCCATACGAGTTACAATACCCGGGCTGGAAAGCAACGGGCCGTGATCGGAACGGCAAAGCCGGCAGCCGCATGGATCGCGGATGCCGGCTCCCCAAGGCCCCAAGGAAATGGAATGAGCGGGATCAGGGGATGTCCACCGCGAGGCGGGCGAAGAACCGGTTGCCGCTGGCCAGCGCACGCGGAATCCTGACCGTGATACGGTCGATGCCGGGAGCGACGTTGCTTTCCGTCGAGACGATCACCGGAGTTTCCTCCGGTGCATTGTGGACCGCCGGAGTCCAGCCAGAGAGGGTGGATCCATACTGGACATACGGCGCGAATGAGACGGAGGCAACGCTACGACGGAAGGTGAAGATCAAGTGCGTGGCATCGGTGGTGAATGTGGGAAGCAAGGCGCTGGAGTCCGAACCGGCACCGGGAGCGGGAGTGCCGCCGATGACGAATTCGATGCCATTGGGAATGCCGTCACCGTCCGAGTCGGTATCCGGCGTGCCGGCAGTCACGCCGGTTGTCGCGGCCCATGTGTCGTAGGGGTTCGCGGTGGAGGTGAGCTTGATTTGACCGGGCGTGTCGTAGTCCACTTCATAGCCGGGAGTCACCGTGGCAAAGGTGCCGGTGAGTTCGCCGGTGTAGACCGCGATGACGTATTCGCTTTCGGGGAAGCCTCCGTCCAGCATGGATACCGCGAGCGAGGCACCGGTGAGATTGAGGTCGCCATCGACATCGAGTACGTCGTTTTCGGTTCCATCGATCTCACAGGCATAGGTGCCGGTGAGAGAGGTATCCGCGAGGAGCAGCGTGCCTGCAGAAAGACCGGGAGCGACGGTGCCTGCGACGGTGAGTGGAGCGCCGAGATTCCCGGTGCCTCTCAGTGTGCCGGCTGCACTTACAGTGACGGGGCTGTTAGGCAGGTCGCCAATGATGGAGAGCGTCCCGCCGTTGACGGTCGTACTTCCCGAGTAGGTGTTGTTCCCCGCGAAGGTCTGGCGGAAGGGGCCGTCGGTCACCACGGCGACCTTGTGGGTAATGCCGTCCTGGATGACGCCGAAGTAGCTGCGGTCGGCGATGGTGTTGTGAATCGTGAGCAAGCTGTCAGCGATGCCATCGTTGGTGATCACGCCGCTGGGCGAATTTGATTCCGAGCGGAGGCCATTGATGGCAGGGGAAAGGCCATTCAGGTCGAGGATACTGGTGCCCACGTTGATGGTGCCGACCGTGAGGATGGCTTGTTCTGGAAGCGCGTCCACGGTGCCGAGGCGAATGGTGCGGCCGTAGATGTGGGTGTCGCCGTAGCCGCTGGCGGTGCCATGGATTTCCACAAGGCCGGGATTCGTCGTGCCACCGCGCAGGATCAGGGCTTGGGTGGAGGTGCCGCTGATGTCGCCATTGATGACCAAGGTGGCCCCGTCCTGCACGCCGATGCGGGTGAAGGCCTCGGAGAGCGTGATGTTTCCATTGAGCGTGCTGGTGCCGCTGGCTCCTTGGAGTGCGCCCCGTTGCACGGCGAGGAATTCGGTCCCGGCATGGGTGATCGTCATGCCGGTGCCACCAAGGGTGAGGTCGCGATTCAGGGTGAGTCCGGCGAGGGCGAGCGATCCTGTCGCGGAGGCGGCGATCGGTGAGGATGCCGGAAGAAACGAAGCATCGGTGATCTTCAATGCCCCGCCGGTGATCGTGGTCGCGCCGGTGTGGCTATTGGCGACGTCCATCCAGAGAATGCCATTGCCGCGCTTGGAGAAGGCGACGTTTCCAGAGAGTCCGGAGGGTAAGCTGGCTCCCGCGCCGGTGAAGGTGCTCTGCGATTGGTTGTCGGAGCGGCTGATCGCGAGGGTGGTGCCCTCGGCCAGCGTCAAGGCCCCGGCTCCGATGCTGCCGATGGTGCCATTGTCGCCAAGCTGGAGCGTTCCGGCCAGGACCTGGGTGGTGCCGAGGTAGGTGTTGTCAGTGGCGAGGACCAGCTCGCCTTCGCCCGCCTTGGTGAGGGCTCCGGCACCGCTCAGAGGGACGGCGATGCGCTGGTTCCTTTGTCCATTCGTATCGAAGGTCGCGCCACCGGCGAGCAGCTTTACGGTCATGCCGCCGTTGTCGTCGCGGAGCCACTTCTCGTCGTGGTTGGTGTCATTCGCAACGATGGTGCCGCCGTCGATGTTCAGCGTGGAGTTCGCCGCCGTGAAGCGATCGAGAATGGCCCGCGCTTTGAGCGTGCCGCCGGTGTTGACGTTGACGGTGGCGGCCCCGGTGGTGCTGGCGAGGGTGCCGAAGGAAACGATATCCGCGGTGAGCGTTGAGCCGCTGTTGATGGTGAGCGTACCGGATGCAGTCGACATGCCGCGCGCCAGGACACCGACTTCTCCGTTGGCCTGGAGGTTTCCGCCGCTCAGGACAAGACTGGCCTGGCCATTGAAGGAGTTGCCATTGCCGGCTCCGATCAAGGAGCCGCTCGGGTTGGTGACGATCACCGTGCCACTCGAGATCGTGAGCGTGTAGGAGTTGGCGGCGTCGCTTCCGGCGCCGATCACCAGGCCGCGATCTTCCGCTGAAGGGGAGGGGGTGCCGGTGAAGGTGATGGTCGTGCCATGGTTGAAGTTGGCGGTACCGTTGACGTTGAGCCGGAGCAGATGGTTGCCGGTGGTAGGGGCTATTCCATTGGCGTTCCAGCTGGCGGCATTGTTCCAATCTCCGTCACTGCCGGTGAAGGTGTGGACGGCGGCGTGACCGGCAAGCGTGGTGAAGCCGGACAGGGCAAGGATAGGGACGAAACGATGGGGTTTCATGATGGGTTGGAAGGAGCGTTGAAAACCAAGCGGGGTCATTCTTGGTTGCGCACTGATTAAAAATAGTAACGTGAAAAAGCAATATGGATTTTTCCACGCTCCGCCTGCGAGGTGTTCAAGGCCGGTGTGGAGGAGCGCAAGATTCCCCGTGACAAAAGGATTTCCAGCCCGCCCCGAACCCCTTTCTAACAAATCACAAAGGGACTTCGCGGGTGTTTCCACGAGGGCACCCTCCAGCGAATATCGCGCAGCATTGCGCCGCGACCTCGTTGCGGTGGGTTATCTCCGGTTCGCCACGCGAAATTCCTTCGGCGTGATCCCGAGCCGCTGGCGGAAGAGATTCACCAGTGCGCTGGCGGTACGGAAGCCGGAGCGCTCCGCCACCTCCTGGAGTGACAGATCGGACGACGACAGCAATCGCATGGCGAGGTCGAAGTGTGCCCGCCAGATCTCGTCATGGAGGGTGCGGCCGATCAACGTATTGAAGCGACCTTCCAGCGAACGCCGCGAGATGGTGGTCGAGGCCACCACGTCGCGAACCTTGATGGTGGTGTCGGCGTGCTCGCGGATGAAACGCAGCGCGGCCACCACGTCGGCATCGTCGAAGGCGAAGACATCCGTGGAACGCCGCTCGATCACGTGGGCTGGAGGAATGCGCAGCGGTTCCTTCGGGCGTTTTCCTCCCTCCAGGATGCGGTCGAGCAAGGCCGCCGCCTCGTAGCCGCGCCGTTCGAAATCCACCTCCACGCTCGACAGGGTGGGGGAGCATAGTTCGCAGAGCTGCTTGTGATTGCCTGCACCGACGAGGGCGATCTCCTCTGGCACCTTGATGTCGGCCTTCCAGCACGCCTCGAGCACCATCGCGCCGACCCGGTCGAGCGAAGTGAAGATGGCCAGCGGTCGGGGTAAGTTCGCGAGCTTGCCGATGAGCTCGTCGTCGCCGTGGGCGGAAGTGATGTTGATCATGTTCACCTTCCAGCCGGCTTCCTCGATCCGCTTGCGAAAACCCTCGCCGCGGTCCTGCGAGTAACGGGTGCCGTCGCGACGGCGGACGAAGGCGAAGTTGGCAAAGCCGCGGTCGAGCAGGTGCTCGGCGGCCATTTTGCCGATCGCGTCGTCGTCGCTCAGCACGCTCATTACGTCCGATTCGTCCAGCAGGCCGGCGACGTTCACCACCGGGATCTTGCGGCTTGCCGCCGCGTCGTGGAAGCGCTGGTCGACCACGGTGCAGATGATCGCATCGCCTTCCCATGTCTCGACCAGTTCCGCGAGCTCGCGGCGCTCGCGGTCGAAGAAGGCGACCCGCCAGTTATGTTTCTGCTGCACGTACCGGCTGATTCCGTCGAGAATCTTGCTGCCATAGCCACTCAGGGGCTCGACCATCAGGCCGATGCGAAAGGGAGGGTTCACGCGCCCGAGCATTGCGCGAACTCACCTGTTGTAAATGCGTAAGGATAAAATCACCTGCGGTCTCATGAAATTGCACTGACGCACTACAGATTGTTAAATGACGAAAGAAAATTACACGAATGCGCAGGAAAGGTTTGCCTGCCCGGCAGCCCGTGGCATGGTCGCGGCCATGGAGTGCCGAATCCCAAGTTCGCTGGTCGCCGCCGCTTTTGCGGCGATCTCGCTCGCAAGCGCAGTCGCGCAGAGCCCGAACCTGGCCGTGGGTGCCGAGGCGACCTCCAGCAGCGTGCGCCCTTTGAATCCGGCCTCCTATGCGATCGACGGTGTGGTGGATGACCGTTCTCGCTGGCTCGCCTCCGAGACGGACAAGCAGCCCTCCATCGAGATCCGCTTCGCCCGGCCGGTGTCGATCGGCGCGATAGATGTCTATACGGGCTGGGAAGATCAACCGGGGCTTGCGGGCTTCGACGTGTCTTTTGAAACCGACGGGCGCTGGCAGCATCCCGAAACGGGAAAGGTCCGGGGCAATATCGATCCCGCGAAGCGTCTGCTGGTGTCTCTGAACCGGGTGACCGCGTTGAAGCTGGTGGTGCCGGAGAAGTCCCCCGCGCGGCTCCGCGAGATCGCCGTGTATGCAGACGCGAAGACCGCCATGGGCGTCGGCTTGACCGGGGAGCGTCTCGGCACCCGCGCCGTGGATCGTGGCGTGCATCAGATCGCGCTCAATGAAGTGGGGTTCGAGACCGCGAGGACGAAGCGTTTCACCGCGCCCCTGTCTCCGGATGGTTCGAGGTTCGTCGTGCGCGCTGCGGACGGCGGCGATCCGCTTTATCAAGCCGAGATCCGCGGAAACGTCGGTGATTTCTCCGTCTTCAAGCCCGCCGGTTCGGCCACCGAATACGTGATCGAAGTCAGGGGCGGCAGCCTGCGCTCCGGCACCAGTGATCGCTTCCTGATCCAGCCCGATCTCTATCAGGATCTCTTCTGGCAGCCGGCGGTCGATTTCCTCATCGATTCACGGAGCGTCGTTGGCACCCATCCGAGCGCCTACGGCGGTTGTCCGTGGCGTGATGGCACCAACTACGACGCCATCGTCCCGTCGCTGGTCTTGCTGCACCGTGCCGCTCCCGCCCGCATTGAAGCGATGCCGCGGCAGATGGATTGGGACGCCGACAAGCGCCGGGTGCTCGACGCGGCCTTCAAGTTCGACGCGAAGAACCCGTGCAGCGAGGGCGTCATGGATGCCGTCCGCAAGTACTTCACCGAACTGGAGCCGCCGAAGCCCGACGCGCCCGATGTGGTGAAGCTCATCCACTGGGGTGCCGGCTACTATCTCGTCAATCCGGCCACCAAGGACCCGAGCGGTGATCCGGATCCACGGCAGATCCACCCGCAAACGGTCGAGCAGGTCGCCTATGTGGTGTGGGCGTGGCCGCAGTTGGAGAAGTGGTTGCCGCGCACCTTCTACGAGAAGTGTCGTACCTTTTGCGTCGAGAACTGGAGTCGCTCGCTGGAGATTCCGAAATGGTGGAATCCCGAGACCTATCTGACTCCCGAGCAGCTCGTCGGCGACAATCCGCATGCGGGCCTGCTTCATCCTTACAAGGGCCGCCACGCGCCCGGGCACTCGATCGTGCCGAACCTGCTGATGCATGAGATCGCCAAGCGCGACAAGCTTCCCGAGCCCGACCGCTATCTGGATGCCGCGGTGAAGCAGGCTGAGTGGATCGTGAAGAAGCTCGACTGGAACGATCCCCGTACCACCAAGGGGCACCGAATGAGCGAGCACCGGACAATCCCGAATCTCGTCTGGCTCCTACAACGCTATCCTAACCACGCGCCGGCCGGCTTGAAGGAGAAGATCACCGCGTGGGCGGAGGTTGCTGCCAAGCGCTCGGACAATCTGTGGGACTTCCGCCGCTTCGATGACGGCAAGCATTGGACGATCCCCAAGCTCAACGACGTGGGCAACTGGCTCGGCACGCCCGCCATCGCGCTGTCCGCCTCATGGGTGATCGACGATCCGAGACTCAAGGCGCGGATGCAGGAACTCGCGGTCACTCATGCCGACGCCGTTTTCGGCCGCAACCCGCGCTTGGCGGCGGCTCCCCAGCTCCTCGATGGGTTCACGGGGATCGATCGCCCGTGGCCGAAGAAGTTCCCGAACAACCACTGCGCGCGCCTTGAACTCTGCCGCGGATCGATCTCCTCCGGGCCCGGCAGCGAGATGTATCCCTTCAATCCCGAGGGCTCCTATCGCCATGCCGAAGGCTGGGTGAACTATGGCGCGACGTGGTGCATCAGTCTCGCCTACCTTGAGTTCGATCGCACGAACTCCAAGCCATGACCATCCGGGGACTACGTTGGTGGATCGTTGTCCTAGTATTCCTGGCGGCGGTGCTGAACTACATCGACCGGCAAACGCTGTCGGCGCTGGCACCGACCATCCAGGCCGACCTCGGGATGGACGACCGCGACTACGCGAACATCGTCAACCTGTTCCTGGTCGCCTACACCGTGGCTTATCTTATCTCGGGCAAGCTGGTGGACCGGCTTGGAACCCGGTCCGGCACCGCGATCTTCGTGGTTTGGTGGTCACTGGCCAATATCGTCACCGCGTGGGCGCAAGGACTTCGCTCGATGGGGGCGTGTCGATTTCTGTTAGGACTGGGCGAGGCCGGCGTTTGGCCCGCGGCATCGAAGGCCGTGTCCGAGTGGTTCCCGGCCCGCGAGCGCGCGTTGGCGATCGGTCTCTACACGATGGGCGCGACCATCGGCGCCACGGTGGCGCCGTATCTCGTCATCCCACTGGCGACCTATGACTACGCCGGCAAGCTGCCCTTCATCGAAGGGCTCTTCGGTCACGGTGCCGGCTGGCGCGTCGCGTTCGTGATCACCGGCCTTGCGGGCATCCTATGGCTGATTCCTTGGTTCGCCCTGTATCGCCGGCCTCGTGAAAGCAAGCTGATCTCAGCCGGGGAACTCGCCCTGATCGAAGACGGCGAAGCGCCCACGGAGGCAGGGGAGAAGGGCTGGACCTGGAGACAAGTGCTCACGTTCCGTCCGGTGTGGCTGCTGTTGTTCGGCCGTCTGCTCACCGATCCAGTCTGGTATTTCTATCAGTTCTGGTTTGCCAAGTACCTCAACACCGGCCGCGGTCTTGACCAAGGCTCGCTGACGATCACCTGGGTCGTCTATGCGGCTGCGGGCGTGGGTTCCCTGGTGGGCGGTTGGGGATCGGGCGTCCTCGTGAAGAATGGCTGTGCTCCCGTGCAAGCCCGCCTGTGGATCATGCTCGGCTGCGCCTGCCTGATGCCGGTGTCGCCGTTCATCGCGAAGGCCGCCGGGCTGAGTGTTACGATGACCCTCACCGTCTGCGCCGTGTTTGCCGCGCTTGCCTGGTTGATCAACATCAGCGCCATCGTCGTCGATGTGGTGCCGAAGCACTCCATCGGCACGGTGTTCAGCGTCGTCGCCGCGGGCAGCACGCTCGGCGGCATCGCGATGAATATGATCGTCGCCGCCATGGTGTCCGGCCCGTCGTCAAAGCCGGCCGGCTTCCTCGACCAAGGCTTCAAAGCTCTCTTCGGACCGCTGATCGGTGCGGTGGAGGGCAAGGGCTACGAGCCGTGGTTCCTTGCCATGGCCTTCCTTCATCCGCTCGCGCTGCTGCTGCTGTGGGCCGGTGGCATCCATCGCCTGCGCCCGGCGAAAATCTGACTTTCTTCATGCTGCTCCAACCGCCATCCGACAAGCGCCCGCTCCGCACCGACACCCTCGACTCCGATCTTGTTGTCGTCGGCGGAGGCCTCGCCGGGGTTTGTGCGGCCATCGCAGCCGCACGCAGTGGGTCAGAGGTCGTGCTCGTCCAGGATCGCCCGGTGCTTGGCGGTAATGCCTCCAGCGAAGTCCGCCTGTGGGTGCTCGGCGCGACCTCGCACATGGGGAACAACAACCGCTGGGCGCGCGAGGGCGGCATCATCAACGAGATCCTCGAGGAGAACCTCTTCCGCAACCGCCAGGGCAATGCGTTGATCTTCGACACCATCTTGTTAGAGAAATGCCGCGAGGAGGCGAACCTCACGCTGCTGCTCAACACCGCCGTCTTCGACCTTGAGAAGAGCGACGCCGACACGATCTCCGCGGTCCACGCCTTTTGCTCGCAGAACTCGACGCGCTACCTGCTGAGTGCTCCGTTGTTTTGCGATGCATCCGGGGACGGCTTGGTCGGCTTCATGGCGGGTGCCGCGTTCCGCATGGGTGCCGAGTCGAAGGACGAATTCGGCGAAGGCTTCGCACCGGACGCCAGCTACGGCGAGATGCTCGGGCACTCGATCTACTTTTACAGCAAGGACACGGGCACGCCGGTCAAGTTCACCGCACCGAGCTGGGCGCTGAAGGACATCACCCGCATCCCGCGCTACCGGCAATTCCACACCAACCTGCAGGGCTGCAACTTCTGGTGGATCGAGTACGGCGGCCGTCTCGACACCGTCCATCAGACCGAGGAGATCAAATGGGAACTGTGGAAGGTCGTCTATGGCGTGTGGGACTACATCAAGAACTCCGGTAAGTTTCCCGAGGCGGAAACGCTGACGCTCGAATGGGTCGGCCACATCCCCGGCAAGCGCGAGAGCCGGCGATTCGAGGGGGACTACCTCCTCCGCCAACAGGATCTGGTGAAGCAACGGGAGTTCGAGGACGTGGTCGCCCACGGTGGCTGGGCGGTCGATCTTCATCCGGCCGATGGCGTTTACTCCGAGCTCAACGGCTGCACCCAATGGCATGCCAAGGGGGTCTACGGCATCCCGTGGCGCTGCTACTACAGTCGTAATATCAAGAACCTCTTCCTTGCCGGACGCATTATCAGTGCGAGTCACGTGGCCTTTGGCTCGACCCGCGTGATGGCCACCTGCGCGGCCGGCGGACAGGCAGTTGGCACCGCGGCAGCGCTGTGCCGCGAGACCGGCAGCCTGCCTGCGGACTTGTCGTCGGGTGAGAAGCTCCGGGAACTCCAAGTCCGGCTCCAACGCGGCGGCCAATTCCTGCCGGGCAAGGTGCTGGAGGATTCCACCGATCTGGCGCCGAAGGCGATCGTGACCGCCAGTTCTCAGTTCATCCTTTCCGAGCTTCATTCTAACATGGCTTGGGTCCGCCTCGATAGCGGCTGGGCGATGCTGGTTCCGCTCCGACAAGGAACGCGCCCCACTATCACGCTTGAGGTTTCAGCCGAGCAGGCGGGAGCCTTGAGGATCGAACTGCGCCGCTCAGCGAAGCCCGGAAATTTCACCCCCGACGAAGAGATCGAGGCGCTGGAAGCTCCCTTCAGCGCCGGCCAGTCTCTGGTCACCGCCGTGTTCGCGCAACCGGTCGAGCGCGAGGGCTATCATTTCATCAAGCTCTGCGAGGATTCCGCCGTGCGGGTGCGGGTCAGCGACGATCGCGTGACAGGCGTGCTCGCGGTGACGAATGCCTTCAACAAGGCTGTCGCCAGCTCGAACGTGCAAAGCCCACCGCCGGGGATCGGCATCGACACCTTCGAGTTCTGGCTTCCAAAGCGCCGACCCGAGGGGCGGAACCTGGCGATGAGCTTCGAACCTCCGCTGGATGTGTTTTCTCCGGCCAATGTCGTGGCCGGTCATTCGAGGCCGGTCGAGATGCCGAATGCCTGGGTCGCTGATCCCGCCGACCCGCAACCCGAGCTCCACCTCGAGTGGAATGAAGCGGTCCAACTCGACCACGTGATCGTGGAGCTGGATCCCGACTGGGATCATCCCATGGAGTCGGTGCTCATGACCCATCCGGAGGAAGTGGTGCCTTTTATGGCGAAGGACTTCGACTTGTTAGACGGGCAGGGGAAGGTCCTTCATGCCGCCCGTGATCATCACGGCGCCCGCTTTGAATGGCGGGGGAGCGTTGCCACGAAAGGTCTCACGCTGCGCATCCTCGCCACTCATGGCGCGCCCGCGGCAGTGTTTCGGGTGCGTTGCTTCGGACGATAAGCCCCGCGGCGGTTCACCACGCGTCGCCGCGATTGCGAAGCTCGTCGAGTTCCGGCGCGTAGAGATTGAATTCGATGCGGGCGAAGGCCTTCTGCTCGAAGCTCGCCTTGCCGAAGCTCTGTGCGCTGCCTTCCAGCTTGCCGCCGCCGGCATCCTCCAGCTTGAAGGTGATGCAGCCACCGTCGGGGAACCATGCGCGGACATCGCCATTGTAGCGCTTGGGAATCTGATAGAGGTCCCAATTCTCGCGCTGCTCCTTGGTGTGAAGGGCAAAGGTGCGTAGGCGGGAGACCGGCAGGTTGACTTCGCCGAAGGCGGTCTTGAGCTTCACCTTGCTGTTCTCGATGCCGAGCATCTCTCCTGCGATCTGGTCGTTGTTGCGGAGACGGATGCGGGTCGGATCGACGGGGACATCGGTCTCGGGCTGCGGGGTGTCATCCTCATCCATGAAGCCTTCATCCTGTTCCGGCGGCTTGCCCTCGAGGACGCCATCCCATGAGGTGACCTCGATGCGTGAGACCCGCAGTTGGACATTGTCCTGGGTGCTGAAATGCATGCCGCCGCCATGCAGGCCGGCATCGGGATCGGGATCGGTCCAATCCTGGGCGACGCGCCCGTTGACGAGCATGCGGATGAGGCCGGTCTTGCGGTCCACCAGCATTTCGATGCGGCACCGCTCCTTGTTCACGAGTTCGGGCACGTTGGCGAAATTGCCGAGCGTGTTGCTACCCGATTTGTCGCCCTTGGACCAGCGCTTGTGGAGTTGCACGTAGCGGCCGCCCTGGATGATCAGCTCGTAGGCGTTTTCGGGGTGAGCTTTGGTGATGTCGTCGGTATAGAACAGGAAGTTAAAGCGCGGATTCGAACGCCACGAGAGGTCGAAGGCGAAGCGCGCCTTGGCCGGGAGCTCGAAATTCCGGGCGATGCTTCCGGCCCCTTTCGCCCGCAGCCAGCCGTGCTCGAATTGCCAGGTGCCGGGTTCGCTCTGGGTCCAGCCGTCGATTCCGTCGGGCCCGCTGTAGATGAGATCCGGGCGATCCTGGATTTCCAGGTTGTCCACCATGGCGCGGCGGAAAGTCAGTTCACCGGCATACCAGGTGCGGAGCTTGATGGAATCCTTGTCGATGCCGATGAGTTCACCCCGCAGCACATCACCATTCGTCAGGGTGATGGTGGCGACGTGGTCGCCCTTGGAATCGCCGCGATGGATGGGCAAGCTGACTTCCAGAACCTTTTCCAGTCGCAGAGGGACGGGCGCGGCAAGAAAGGCGGCCTCGAATTGCAGTCGATCGACTTCGACGCCGAGCAGCGAGCCGCGGATGCGGCTGCCGTCGACACAAAGGATTTCCGTTTCCTGTGCGGTGAGCGGGAAGCAACCGGCGAGAAGCAGAAGAGCGGAGGGAATTTTCATGGCGTCATTCCTCCTCTTCCTCTTCTTCGGGTTCCTCGACTTCCTTTTTCCCGGGTTTCTCAGGGTCGCGCTGCAAGCTGGCCACGGCATCGCGGCGGACGGCGAGTTCGCCGAGCAGGGGATGCTTGGTCACGATCTGTTCGCCGTTGAAAGCGCAGCCGCTGACGCCGAGCGAGCCGCGGCCACGCAGGCCGAGCGTGAGGGGCGGGTCGGTGGCGGCCGGGCTTTCGGTGTTGCCGGGCTTCGTGAAAAACATGGTGGAGATCTCCGAAAGCGGCAGCTCCACCGGTTCCGGATGGTGCGGGCCCTTGTAGCGGAGGGTGGCACCTTCGGCAGCGGCGGTCATGGAGAGAATCTTGCCGGTGCCGCGGTCGGAACTGCGGGTGATAACCACGTCGCGGGTGGTGTCGCCGCGCTCCTCATTGCCATGGCGGGCCGCCGAGGCATCCCATTCGCGGACTTCAATGCGGGAAACGGTTTGCAGGTCATCCCCGCCGATCAGGCTCCGGAACATGATGCCTTGGCCGGTGGGGGCGGACTTTGCGGGATCGGGATATTGGCCGGCCTCCTCGCCATCGAGCAGGACGTAGACCTTTCCCAGATGGCGATCGACCAGCAGCTCGACCTCGACGGCGGACTTTTCAAAGTCCGTCGCGTCGCGCGGGATGGTCGCCATCGAGTAATATGCGCCGTTGTTGCCGCTGGAATCCTGGCGCTTGAGCTCGAAGCCGGAGGCATTGAGCTGGATGTAATAGCGGTTCGCCTTGCCGGTCGTCTCGAAGGAATCGGAGGCGAAGTAGGCCTGGATGTTCGGCGAGTTCCGCCAGGTAAGGCGGAACTTCAGGGCGAACGAGCCGGGGATATCGAACTCGCGGGAGAGGGTGCCGGTGCTGTCCGCGGAAAAGCGGCGCGTGTCGTAGCGCCAGCCGTTCTTGATGGTCCAGCCGGTGTCGTTGTCGGGTCCGCGATAGATGGTCTTGCGAGGGCGGACGCCGAGTTGGACGGTGCCGACGGATTCACGCGGGATGCGGATTTCGCCGGCGAAATCGGTGCGAACCGTCACCGCGCTATCGTCGATTCCGCTGAGATCGGCGGGAAATTGATCGCCATTGGCGAGGGTGACCATGCAGTCGTGCTGGTCGTCCTTCTCACTGCCAGCGGAGAATACCACTTTCCGCAGATGATCGGCGCGGACTTGGAAAGGCTCGAAGGCGAGGTCGCTCTGGAGCAGCACCTGACCGCTGTCGGCGAGGGCGGTGACGGTGCCATTCAACCGCGAGTTGTCGGAAAGGATCACCTCGTCCGCAGCGGCGGGCAGGAGCAGGAGCGCGAGGATGGATGCGGAGCGGATCACGGGAAGAAGAGGGGTAGTCACTGTTCGTCGTCCCACTCGTCGAGAAAACCGCCGCCGGCCTGGAACTCGAGGATGACGGCAGGGGCGAGATCGAGGTCGATCTTTCCTGCCAGCGCTGATTCAAGCTGGATGCGGCCGTTGGCGGAGGCAAGCGGGGTGCCGCTGATCCGACCAACCGGTTGCAGGTGGACGGCGATTTCCGAGGCTGGAGCTTCGTTGGTTTTGCGGCGGCGATCGCGGGCGAAGTGGATTTCGGCGATGTCGGCCATCGGCACCTTCAGCGGACCGTAACTGGCGTCGATCTCGGCCATGCCGCCGCGGATCGCCAGCACGCGACCGGAGAAGCGGTCGGTGCCATTGGCCAGCAGCGCAATGTCCCGGTGATCGCTTTCCATGCTGCGGGCGGAGTCGGTCAGGCCATTCCATTCGGCCACGATGATGTCGGAGATGCGGACGGGCGCGGAGTTTCCTTGGGCGATGAAGCCGATGCCGCTGCCGGGACCATGATAGGTAACGGGACGGCCGGGTTTGGCATCGTCCCCCACGCGTGCGCCCTCGTCGGTGGTGTTCCACTGCACGGCAAATTCGCCGTCGATGTGCACAGTGATGGTGCCTTGCTGGCGATCGCAGCGGATTTCAAAGACCGCCTCGCCGGTATCGGGCAACCGCACGGAAGTGTTGCTGTTGCGGAAGCGCTCGGCCTTTGGCTGGCCCTCGTCATCGAACCACGTGCGCTGCAAGTACACGAAGCCGGTTTGGAAATTGATCACGTAGCCGGTGCCGAAGAGCCGGGGGAGGTGCTGCATGCCGCCGAAGTTCAGCCGCGGCTGTTCTTCCTCCGCCTCGCCTTCCTTTTCCTTTACCTCCGGGCGCTGGAGGTCGGCGTGAAAGGCGACCGAGATGCTCGGGCGGCTGCGCCAGCCCAGCTTGAAGCGCAGCAACGCGCGGTCCGGCAGGCCGGCATCGAGGGTGATTGCATCGGCAGCCCCGCCGCGCGAATACCATGAGGCACCGGTATGCACCCACGACGGCTTGTCCTTGTCCTCGTCCTCCAGCTTTAGGGGAAGTGGCAGCGGCGCGCGGAAATTGCCGGCGAAGGGATCCGGCTCCACCACCGGGCCATCGGACCGGACGAGATTCCAGCCCTTGTCATCGAAGGGCCCGGCGTAAAGCAGGCGGCCGCCGAAGGGATTCGGCGCGACTACCGCGACCGCCTCGCGCGGCAACACCATGGTGCCGGCGACCGTGGTCTCGATCGTCACGTTGTCCTCGTCTGCCGCGACCACCTTGCCGGGAATGCGGTCACCATTGATCAAGGTCACGTGGCATGGGTCGGCCATCGCGGACAGTGGCCGCGCATTGCGCAGGACGATCTGGCGGATCTTTTCGCGCTGGAACGGCATCGGTGTCGTTACGTCCGGCCTTGTCCAAGTGACCACGCCGCCGGAGTCCATGCCGGCGAAGCGACCATCGATCTGGTTGCCATTGGTGAAGCGCAGCAGATCGGCGGCGGGCACGGCCTCATCGGCGGCCAAGGGCGCGGCGAGCAAGGTGGCGATGACGAACGGTCGGATCATTTCTCGTAGATCGGCAGGAAACGGTAGTTCAGGGCGAGCGAAAGCAGCGAGCCGGCGGTATTGAAGGACTGGCCCTTGTTGCCGGGCCAGGAGCCATCCCGTGCCTGGATGGTGGAAAGATAGCGGATGTTTCGCGCATTCCAATCATTCCAAGTGTCCGGCTCGGCATGGAAGAGCGCCTGCGACATGTAGTACTCGAAGTAATACGGGTAGTGGCGGTCGCGGTAGTTGAGATTCTTGCGGAGGTATTCGACGGAGGCTTGGAATCCCTTGCCTTCCTTGTCCTTGGCGAGCGCCAGGCACAGCACGCCGATCGCGGTGAGCGTGGGCTTCGGCCCGCCGGCGGAGGTGTAGCCGTAGCCGCCGTCGGTGCCGCGGCAGCGCGCCATGTAGGCGAGACCGTTTTTCAAGGCCTCGTCCGGCACGGGCAGCCCGGCATTTCTTGCCGCATACAGCGCCACGAGCTGGCAGCCGGAGACCGTGGTATCCGCGTCGGTGCTGTCTGGGGTGTAGCGCCAAGCCTTGGAATTGTTGCGCTTCTGGGCGCTCAGGATCAGCTCCACGCATTTCTGCAGGGCCGGAGCGATCTTAGGATCCTCGACGCAGCCGTAGGCTTCGGCCAGCGCCAGCGTCGCGAAGCCGTGGTTGTACATGCTGTTGCCGATGTAGCCATTGGTCGAGTTCTGCTGTGAGAGCAGGTAGTCGATGCCCTTGGAAATGCTCTTGGCGTAGGGTCCGTGATTCGGGTCCTCGCCATGGGCAAGAAAGGCGACCACGCACAGCGCGACCACGCCGGGCTCGCTGCCCATGCTATCGTCCCAAGAACCGCGGGCGTTCTGGCTTTTCGAGAGGTAAGCGAGGCCCCGCTCATACATCGCATCGACCTGGGGCGGGATCGGGTCATCCGGCCGTCGCGGAAGATCCTGCGCCGCCAGCGGCAAGGTGGCAGTGAGGAATAAAAGCGGGAGGTAGCCTTTCATTTCGCGAGTTTTTCGGCGGCGCGGTTGTAGGCGTCGAGCGCGTCTTGGAATTCGCGCGGCAATCCTTGGCCTGCCTTGCCGGAGGCCTTCGGCACGCGGCGTTCCTCGAACTTGGTTCCGGAGGTCCCCCCGTCCTTCGAATTCGCCGAGTCGGAATCGCCGGTTTGGCCTTCGCCACCTTTGTCGCCGGGTTTCTGTCCCGGCTGGTCGCCCGGTTTGTCGGCGGGTTTTCCTTTGCCCATCATCTCCTGCATCATTTCCAGCATCGCGCCGCTGGCTTCGCCTTGTTGGCCACCGGATTGCTTTTGCTTCTCCTTGGCCGCTTCGAAGATGCGTTCGATGACATCGGTCTCCGCCGCGATGGTCGTGCCGCCGGTGTCACGATCGAGCAAGAGCCCGGACGCCTCGTCCATCGCTTCCTCGACGCTTTCCAGCAGTTCGATCACCTTCGGGTTGGTTTGCTCGATGATGAGCTGCTGCACATCCGCCGCGAGCTCGTCCTGATTTTCGGAAAGCTTGCGCGAGCCTTCCTGATGCTCGGCGATCTTGGTGCCGACATCGGGCTCCTCGGCGTGGAGTCCGAGCAGGGGCAGGGCGAGGAGAAGCGCGATGGTTTTCATGGCTTGGTGGGTGGCGTGCCTTCGTAGGAGCGGCGCAGGGTTTCCAGCGAACGGGTGCGGGCGCGGATGTCCTGTTCCTGTTGGATCATTTTCATCACACGCAGCATGAACTCGAAATCTTCATCCGGGTCGGGCGGGCTGCCGCTGCCTTCGCCACCGCCGCCTTGTTCATCTTTCTCGCCTTCGAGCAGCTTCGCCCACTCGGTGAGCTTGGTGGCGGCTTTGCTGGCGCCTTCCCAAGCGAGCGAGCCTTGGTTCGCTTCCAGCAGGCGACGGATGTCCTCGAGCTGCATGTCGATGCGGGACTCCATCATCGCGTCGAGCACCTTGCGGTAGGGTTCCTTGTTGGTGCGTGCGTGGAAATGCCCCAGGTCTTCCTGAATCCAGCGCACGTCCGAAGTCGTGTTCGATTGCTGGCGGACGGTGTCCATGAGCTTGCCCGAGTCCGATGGGTCCATCTCATTGAGCCGCTGGCCGGCGGTGCGCTCGTAGAAGGTGGGATCAATCACCGTGGTGGCGATGCCGGTTTCCTCCGAGGCCGCCTTCTTCAGGCGGTTGACGAAGGTGCTGGCCTCGAAGCGCTCGTTGGCGTCGTTCGCCTTGTCGACGGCGTCCTGCATCTTCTTTAGCACGTCCTTCTGCTTCTCGACCGCCTTTTCGACGTCTTCCTTGGCCTTCTCCTGGGAGTTCTTCTGGTCCTGCGCCTCGCCGAGTTTCTTCTCCACCTCGGGCATATCCTTGTCCGAAAGCTCCTTCATCGACTGCATGGCATCCGCCATCTTCTTCATCGTTTCCTTGTCGATGCTGTCGTTGCGGGCGCTGTCCTTGAAGAGCTTCTCCATCTTTTCCGCCAGATCCTTCATCCGCTCGGTCTGCTGGCGCTCGCCTTCCTGCTGGGATTCAAGACGCTTCTTCGCCGCGTCCTCCTGGAGCTTCGCGTCGTCCAGTTTTTCCAAGCGCTGGTTTTCCTCGAAAAGATCGCGCTCGCGGCGGGCCAGGTCTTCCAGCTCGCCGATGGCCCGGTCGAACTGGGTCTTCAGCATCTGCGCGTGTTCATCCAGCGTCAGCACGAACAAGGTCACCGGCTCCGAGTAGGACCGCGGCCGGCCCGGCAGGTAGTCCTCGGACCATGCCCGCAACGTCAGCTTCTGCGGCACGATGCCGTGGGTGGCCGGTGAAAACGCCGCATCGCCCGAAAGGCGGTCGCTCGATGGCCCGCCGTCCACCAACTTCATCTCGCCCGAGGCAGGCGTTTCGTCGGTCGCACGGGTGAACTCACCGCGCCACTCCAGCCCGATCCGGCGGATGCCGAAGTCGTCCTCCGAGAGCACTTGGAAATCGACTGTCTCCTCTGGCAGCATCACGTGCTGGCGGGCCAGGCCTTGGATGTAGATGCCCGGTGCTTCGTCGGGCAGGGCGTCGATCCGGACCTCGAAGCCGTCTTGTCCATCCAGCCCCAGCACGTCGGTCCATGAAATCGGCACCGTGAAACCTTCGGCGGCGATCTCCAAGGGTGGTGTCTGGGCCGAGGTCCCCGTAACCGTCATCGCTCCGCCTTCGCCGATCGCCGCCCGTTCACGGGTCAGCGGGCCGTATTTCGCGGATTTCAGCTCGCGGGTGGCGTCGGTGGTGATGCTGACCTTGCTGCCCTGGACGGCGGTCAGCACGCCCGATCCCAAATCCAGCTCCCGTCCGGGGAGCTGCAGGTAATCGGGGTAGCTCACGTTCGCGAATACCTTGCGGATCGCCGGCCGCAGGGTGGGGGTCACCTTGATCGAGTGCTTGGCGTCGCCGATCTCGACCTTGAGGAGCCCTGGGTCCTGCTGGGCGGGAAAATCGAAATGGTAGGTCTTTTCCTCACGGAGGGCGGCCACTGGATCCTGGCGGCCGTAGCGGGCCGAGCCGTCGTCCGGCGTCCATTCAGAATCTTCCGCCAGCCGCAAGCTCACCCGGAATGCCTCACCCTGCGGGACGGTCAGTTCCGCGGGGACATTTTCCAGCGAGGTGAACGTGTAGCGAGGGGACGAGGAAAGCGGGAGCAGCCAGCGCTTGAGCGAACTCCAGCCGGCCTTTGGCGCCAGCATGAATCCGCCTGCCGCCAGGGCGATCACCGAGAATACGGCCAATCCCCAGGTGCGGTTGCGCGAGGACGGCAGCGCTCCATCGAGTTTCCGGCGCTCCGCCTCTTCCGCCACCCGTTCCATGGCCGCGGCCCGCAGGCGCGGCGACAGGGTGTCGGCATTCTCGTGCTGGCCTTGCAGTTCCACGACCCCGAGCAGCCGGTCACCCAGCCCCGGGTATTTCTTGGCGATCAGGCTGGCGAGTTGGTTCTCCCGGCGGTGCTTCCACACCCAACGGTGCAGCCACAGCGGTGCGAAAACCGCGGCCAAGGAGGTGCCGCCGATCAAAATCCCGAGTCGCACCGGTCCCGGCGTTTGCCACACCCGGTCCAGCGCGAACACCACGAGGAACGATGCTACCAGCCCGAATAGACCCGCCAGCAGCGCTTCCGCGATCTTGTTTCGCCACAGGCGGCGGCGGAACTGATCGAGCTGTCGCCGCAGCGACTCGGGCATCGGGATTTCCACCGGCGTTTGCGGTTCGTTTGCCATGGGTTCAGGCTCTAAACGTCGGTTGATTCATCAGCTTTGCGAAACTCGCAGGGACAGCCCCCGATTTCCAGCGGATTTCTCGCGGGAGGAAAGCGCCGCCGGGCTGGCGTTTCGTCCCCTTCAATCGCCGCAGTACGGGTTTTCAGCACGTTCCGCGCCGATCGTGGTGTCAGGCCCGTGGCCGGGGAAGACCTGCGTGTTTTCCGGTAGTGCGAAGAGTTTTTCGCGGATCCCGTCGATGAGCAGGGTTCCGTTGCCGCCCGGGAAATCCGACCGACCCAGTCCTTGGGCCATCAGGGTGTCTCCGGAGAACAGCTCGCCCAACTCCGGCACGTAAAATGTCACGCTGTCGGCCGAGTGCCCCGGCACGTGCGCCAGTCGCATGCGCAATCCACCAACTTCCAGCTCTTGGCAACCCTCCAGCAGTTGGTCCACCACGAAGGGTTCCACCCGCACCTGCATGCCGAAGCCTTGCAACAGCGCTTCCAGCGTCAGGTCGGAGGAATGCGGCGAAAAGGCATACACCCGCGCGCCCATCGCCGCAATCGCTGCCGCGTCTTCGACGTGATCGATGTGCTGGTGAGTGAGTAGCACGGCGGCAGGCACAATGTCCTTGGCCTTCAACCATGCCGCCGCTCCCATCGGAGCATCCACCAGCAGGTGGGATCCGTCCGGTGCGTTCAACAGGTAGCCATTCGTCTGGAAGAAACCACCGGTGAAGCGCTCGGGCATGTGCGGGATCAAGCCCGGCCTGCCGGGGTGTGTCAATCCACCCCCGGACTCTGGCCGAGTTATCACGATTTCCCGGCGGAACCGGGGCAGATTATTTCATCGCACCGTTGTGCAAGAGCTGCGCCTCCAGCTTGGCGAGCGGCAGTTTGGTCAGGTCCCCGGCGGTGGATCCCGCCAAGGTTTTCTGGACCGCTGCGGACAACGCTTTCTTGAGGGACGGGAGAATCGTGGCGGGAGCCACCAGGTGCCACCGGGGATTTCCTTCCGCGGTCACCCGGTCGCCGATTTCCATGGCAATCCTCGCCAGAGCCTGACGCTCCAGCTCGGTTTCCAATCCGTGCATTTCCCCATAGGACATACCGCCGGCGAGGCCAACCGGTCCACTTTGTGTCGAGCGCCCGGCCTGATCGGTCACTACTTTGGTGACCGACTGCGGTCGAAGTTCCACCCGGCTGCCGGGAATTTCGCGGAGGTGAGCTTGCTGCTTCGGGTCATCGCCCGCCGCGAGGAAGGTCAGGACTCGCACCCGACCCAAGTTCGAAAGGATGATAAGCGGTTCCATGATAAATAGGAATCGAGGTACGATTCGATCAGACCATGGAGAGCGCCCTGCCGTGATGCAAGGAACGAATGGCTAATGCCCGTCCCTGCTTGGTTTGAAGGTGTGAACTCAAGAAAAACGAAGTAACATGGGAGGGCAAACGAAGCTCCCATTTGTCAAATGGCTCGCGAATGCCAAGGTGGCGACAGGTTTTGCTGATTGCACGCGCATGAGTTCCGGATCCCGCACGCTCCCCAGGTATTTTATTGCCGCCCTCTTTCACCCATGGACCTGGCGGATGGCCTGGCGGGACAGCCGGTCGCAGCGAGGGCGGCTGCTGATCTTCTCGTTGGCGATTGTCGCCGGAATCGCGGCGCTGACCGCCATCCATTCGCTGAAGGCGAGCGTGCAGAAGGGCATCGAGACGCAGGCAAAGGCCCTGCTCGGCTCTGACCTGCAGATTTCGTCGCGCCAGCCGGTCTCGGACGATGACCTCGCGCGATTGAAAGGGATGGCTCGCGAAGTCAGCCGTGAGACGAGTTTTCCCTCGATGCTGAAGTTTCTGCCCGGCGGCGCGGCGCGGATGGTGCAGGTGCGCGGGCTGGAGGGGGGCTATCCTTACTACGGAGAGGTCGAAACGAATCCCGCCGGCGGGTGGCAGCGCCTGAAGGACGGACCGGGGATTTTGTTAGAGCCGGCCTTGCTCGATCAGTTCGGCGCCAAGCCGGGTGATGAAGTGGAACTCGGCGGTCTGCGACTGCCGATTCTGGGCTCGGTCACCAAGCCCGCGCCGAAGAGCAGCCGCTTCAGCGGATTTGCGCCGGAAGCCTACGTGCGGCTGGGCGACGTCGAACGCAGCGGCCTTCTGTCAAAGAACAGCATGGCGTCCCATCAGGTGCATCTGGAGATTCCGGATGCCCAAGGTGGCTTGAAGGAGAAGATCAGGGCGAGTTTCCCCGATACCCCGTGGCGGCTCGAAACGCCTGACGACCGGCGCGAGAACCTCGGCGATGCGCTTGAGCATTTCCAACGGTTCCTCGGCATCCTGGCACTGGCCGCACTGGTGCTCGGAGCCATCGGCGTGGCGGGTGCGGTGCATGCCCACGTCACGCGGCGAGTGCCGACGGTGGCGATCTTGCGCTGCCTCGGCTGTCCGGGGCAGGTCGCCTTCGGGATCTACTTCGTGCAAGCCGCGGCGCTGGGACTGTTAGGCGCGGTGGTGGGGGCGATGCTGGGAATCGTGCTTCAGACAGGGACGCTGGCGTTTTTCCAAGGCAGCCTGCCGGTCTCGGTCGAGCCGTCGCCGGAATGGGCGGTGGTCGCGCGGACCACTGCGGCTGGCTTTGCGGTGTGTTGCGGGTTTGCATTGCTGCCGCTGCTGAAGATCCGCCGGATTTCGCCGGCGGCGACCTTGCGCGGTGGGGCGACCTTGGAAGGGAACACGCTGCGGGCCTTGCCGGTGTATGCCCTGTTAGTCGGGCTGCTGGTGCTGCTTGCCTTGACCAATGACCCGGAGTGGAAGCGCGCGCTGTCGCTGGTCGGCGGCCTGGCCGTGGCGTTTGCGGTGCTCGTCGGCGTCGCGAAGCTGCTGATCTTCGTCACGCGCCGTTCGGTGAATTCGCGGATGCCTTACCTGCTGCGGCAGGGGCTTTCCAATCTCCACCGGCCCCGCAACCAGACCCTGCTGTTCCTGCTCTCGCTGGGGCTCGGAACCTTCCTGTTAGTGACGGTGCTGCTGACCGGCAGCCTGATCCGGCAGCGCATGAACATCACCCAGAACGCTGAGAGCCCGAACCTCTACCTGATCGACGTGCAGCCCGACCAAGTCGCTGGCGTGCGGGCGACCGTGGAGAAACAGGGCATGCCGGTGCTGGAAAGCGCGCCGATGGTCACGATGCGCATCGAGTCGATCCGCGGCGTGCCGGTGCGCGACGTGCCTAACATGCCCCGCTGGATTGCCCGCCGCGAGTTCCGCTCGACCTACCGCGCCGAAATGAATGCGACGGAGACGCTTGTTGCCGGGGATTGGCACACCTCGGTGCCTGACCCGAACCAGCCGGTGCCGCTTTCGTTGGAAGAACAGATTGCGAAGGACATGAGGATCGGGGTAGGGGATGAACTCACGCTCGATATCCAAGGCGTGCCGGTGAAGGCCCGGGTCACGAGCCTGCGCAAGGTCGACTGGAGCCGCTTCAACCTGAATTTCTTCATGGTCTTCCCGCCGGGCGTGCTGGAGGACGCGCCCGGTTTCCATGTGGTGACGACCAAAACGCCCACTCCGGCCGCCTCGGGCGAGCTCCAGCGGTCCCTGATCGCCGAGTTCGCCAACGTCACTGCCATCGATCTCACGCTGATCCTGGAAACGGTGCGGGACATTCTGAACAAAATCTCGACCGTCGTTTCGGTGCTGGCCGGCTTCACCGTGCTGGCGGGGCTACCCATTGTCATCGGCACCTTGCTCAATGGGCGGGACGTGCGGCTGCGGGAAAGCGTGCTGCTGCGGACCTTGGGTGCCTCTGCAAAACAGGTGCGGACGATCCTGGTGATCGAGTATGCCGCGCTTGGCCTGCTCTCGGCGCTGACCGGTGTGCTGCTGGCCGTGGCGGGGAATGCAGCGCTGGCGATCTTCCTTTTCAAGGGCTCGCCATGGCCCGACCTCGGGGTGGTGATTGGGGCCTTTGTCGCGGCGACCGGCATCTCCGTGATCGGCGGCCTGGCCCTCAGCCGCGGTGTCTGTCATCACCCGCCGCTGGAGATCTTGCGGAGCGGAGTATAGCGGGTTGTTTCCCTCACGAAACTCTGGTATGAAGTTTCCATGATCGCACTCGCCGAGATCCGCGAACTTCCTCTTCACGACAAGTTGAGGATGATGGAGGCATTGTGGGACGGTATTGCCCCGCAGGAGGACGAGCTGGAAGTGCCGGAATGGCACAAGGAGATCCTGGACCATCGCGACCGAATGGTTGTGGAGGGCAAGGCGGTGTTCATTGATTGGGAAGTCGCCAAGCAGCAAATCCGCGACGAGATTTCATGAAAATCGAGATCTTGGATCTCGCCCGCCGGGATCTGGTGGAGGGTTTTCGCTTTTACGAAGGCCGCGAGCAGGGGCTGGGAGCCTACTTTCTCGACAGCTTGTTCTCCGATATCGATTCACTGCGAATCCATGGAGGAATGCACCGGCAGCCCTACCGGAATCTGCATCGAGCGCTTTCGAAGCGCTTCCCGTTTGCCATCTATTACACCGTTGAGGGCGTGGTGGTCAGTGTCAGAGCAGTGGTGGATTGTCGCAGGAGTCCGTCGTGGATCAGGGAGCACCTTCGGCGTGCATAAAATTTCACGACAGACTTCGTTGAAATAGCTAGAGCTTCCCGGGCGTTGAGGTCGGGAATGGATTTGTTGGATCACCCCGATGGAGGCGCAGGCTCGGCATGAGGCATCTGGTGCGTTTCCCGATCGTTTTCCTCGCACTGTGGGCGTTGCTCCACGGGGTGAGCAAGATCGTGCGCCTGTCGCCGGAGTGGCCGCTGTGGGCTGTGGCCCTGGCGGGTGCGGCGGCGGCGGAGTTGGTTCTCGGGCTTTATCGCTACGAATCGGGCGCGGTGACGCCGGGGCGGGGCCGCTGGGTGGTAGGCCTGCGGCTGATGGCGCTGGCGGTGCTCGGCTGGATCCTGATCGAGCCGGTATGGGTTCGGATGGTCGAGCGCGACCGGAATCGCGAACTGGTGGTGGTGCTGGATGATTCGGCGTCGATGCATCTGAAAGACGATGGCGCGGACGCGACACGCCTGGAACTCGGCGAGCGGGGTTTGGAGCAGGCGAACCTCGTGAAGACGCTTTCCGAGTCGATGAAAGTCCGCACCGTGCGTGCGGCGCGCAGCGTGAAGGAAACGGGCGAAGGTGAGGCAGAAGGCTGGGGCGATGCCACGGACTTGGCCGCCGCGCTCGGCACGGTCCTGGAGCAGGTCCCGCCGGATGACCTGGCGGGCGTGATCATGGTGAGCGACGGACGCCACAACCGGCCCGGCCGGGTGGAGGATGTGGCGCGGCGCTTCGGCATCCTGGATGCGCCGGTGGGCGTGGTGGCGACTGGCAGTGCCGAGCCGCCGCGCGACGCCTCGATTCTGGAGGTGAAGGCACCCGAGGCGATTCACCTCGGCGACAAGATGCGGGTGACCGCCTCGCTGAAATTCGACGGTTACAAGGGCAAGCAGGCGAAGGTGAAGCTGATGCGAGACGACGAGGAGATCGAGTCACGCGAGATTTCGGTGCCGCAGGACCATCATCGGGAAGAGGTCCGCTTCACCACCGTGCCTGAGGAAGGCGGCGTCGGCGGGTTCCGCATCGAGATCGACGGGCTGGATGGCGAGCGCTTCGCCGACAACAACGCGTGGGCCTTCGAGACGTCCATCACCGATGCCCGGACGAATGTCCTGATCGTGGAAAGCTCGCCGCGCTGGGAATTCCGCTACCTGCGGAACCTCTTCTACGGACGCGACAAGTCGGTGCACCTGCAGTACGTGCTGCTCCATCCCGATCGCATCGAGGGGCAGGATGACGTGCTGATTCCGGCCTCGGTTTCGCGGCCCTTCGGCGATGCCCATGCGACGCGTCTGCCGACGAGCGAGGAAGAGTGGCGGAAGTTCGACGTCATTATCCTGGGCGATATCGCGCCGGAAGCTCTCGATGAACGCGACTGGAAGATCCTGGACGGTTGCGTCAAGGAACGAGCGGCGCTGCTGGTGATGATCGCCGGTCCCCAATACATGCCGCATGGGATTGCCTCGGAAACCGGGCGAGGCCTGGTACCGGTCGAGACCTACGAGAGGCATCGTACTTTTTACTCGGCGGGCGGGGAACCGTTCCGGTTCGCGCTGACCGCGGAAGGCCGTGCGCACCCGGTGGTCCAGCAGGCGACCGGCGAAGCGGCCAATGATGCGGTGTGGGCCGGCTTTCCCGCGGTCTCGTGGCGGCAGCCGATCCGAGGCTTGAAGGAGGGCGCGGAGGTCTTGCTCACCGCGAATGGCGATGGCCAAGGCGAGGAGGTCGGCGGCGGCGAGGGGCTGAGTGCCGCGCTCGACGCGCTGGCGAAGCGGCGCGAGCACGAGGCGGCTTCCGCGCTGCTGGTCACGCGCCAGACCGGCAAGGGCAAGGTGGCGCTTCTGCTCACCGACCGGACCTGGCGGCTGCGCGAAGGGGCGGGGGATTTGTATCACCACCGCTTCTGGGGCAACCTGGTCCGCTGGGGCGCGGGCCCGGTGCTGCGCGCGGGTGGTTCCCGGGCCCGGCTCGGCACCGACCAGCTCACCTACACGGCGGATGACCGGATCAAGGTGACGGCCCGACTGCGCGATGCGGAGTTGAATCCGGTCACCGATGAGAATTTGAAAGCCGAGCTGCTGCGCAATGGCGAAGTGGTTTCGAGCGTGCCGCTGACTTCGGTGGCGGGATCGAATGGCCTGCACGAAGCCGAACTCGCCCCGCTGGCCGAGCCGGGACGCTACGAGGTGCGGCTGCGCGGCGAGCAGGCGGACCGGCTTTCCGCCGAGGATGGCAATGCCGCGGTGACGGCGGGATTCCGCGTGGTCGGATCGCGCGGGCCGGTGGAGCTGGCGGAGACCACGCTGAACCGACCGCTGTTAGAAACCGTGGCCGGACTTTCCGGCGGCAAGGTCGTGGATGCGGCGAATGCCGGCGAACTGGCGGGACTATTTTTGAAGGAAGGCGACGCGCGTCGTGAACTGCGCGAGACGCCGCTATGGGACAATGCGCTGGTGCTGGGCCTGTTCGCCCTGCTGCTGGCGGCCGAATGGGTGATCCGCCGCGGCGGTGGATTGCCATGATGAAAGGAGCGATGTCATGAGCACGGACGAATCAAGGCGGGAAATCGGGCGACGGCTGGAGGCGGTGCGGTCGAGCATCCGGCGAGCGCAGTGGACGCGCGGCGGCCTGCTGGTGACGACCGTCATGCTTGGCGGCTTGCTGCTGATGATGGCGCTGGATCATCTGCTCGCGCCGCTGCCGCAGGCCGCGCGCTGGGCGATGTTCGGCGTGTGGGTGGTCGGCACCTTGGCCGCGGCGGTGGTCGGGCTGCGGCCGTTGCTGCGGAAGATCGGGCTGGTGCAGGTGGCGCGCTGGATCGAAGGACGGCACCCGGAAATCGAGGAACGCATGAGCACCGTGCTGGAGCTGGCCGGTGGCCACGGCGGAGTTTCGGAGAGTCTGTTAGAAGAGCTCGCCAAGTCGGCGGGTGAGGATGTGGGCAAGGTGGACGCCCGCGCCGAGCTGAAGGCGGTGGGCGCGGCGAAGAAGTGGGCACGGCCGGCGATCGCCTTGGCGGCGCTGTTGCTGCTGGTCTTCGTCGTATGGCCGAAGGAAGCGGCACGGCTCGCGGTGCGTGCGGTCGCGCCGTTCAGCACGCTGGGCAATGCCGGGGCGGTGAAATTTTCCGTGAAGCCGCAGGACGTGGAGTTGCTTGAAGGCGATGCGCTGGAGATCACGGCTAGCTACGATGGCCCGGCCAAGCAACTGGAGCTCGTGATGGCGATGCCCGGCGGCAACGAAATCATCCAGCCAATGCTGCCTGCCGGCGATGGCTGGAGCTACCGCCTCGATCCCGTGCGCGAGAGCTTCCGCTACAAGGCCCGTGCGGGTCGTGGTGAAAGCGACGGCTACGAGGTGACGGTGTGGCCCTTGCCCTCGATCCCGGAGCCACGGGTGAAGCTGGCTTTTCCTGAATACACCGGCTTGCTGCCAAAGGAAGACCCGCTGGGTCGTGGCATCGAGGCGGTGCGCGGGACCAAGGTGGCGCTGACCGGCGCACTGAACACGGCGGTCGAGGCGGCTTGGCTGGAGATCGATGGAAAGCGTGTGGCCGACGGGGCTTTGGAGAAGTCGGCTTCGGGTGGCCGGGTCATGGTGGCTTGGGATCTGAAGGAGGCGGGCTCGGGCGAGGCGGTGCTGATGTTGAAGCACCGGCTGGGCCGCGAGGTGGAGGCGCTGCGCTTTCCCGTGCGGGTGTTGGAGGATCTTTCGCCGGCGGTGCGCTGGCTAAGCCCGGTGGCCACGGAACTCCGTGTGCGACCGGATGAGGTGTTGGGGCTGCGCTACGAGGTGACCGAGGATTTCGGGGTGGCGGCGCTGCAGTTGGAAGTGAAGACAACTGGCCAGGAACCGCGGAGGTTGGCGCGGGACTTGCCTGAGAAGCTGGGCGGCGGTGCCAAGCCGGCGCGCTATCGCGGCGAGGGTGAAGTGGCGGTGGGCGAGTTGTTAGAGGCGTGGCCGCAGGCCGGTGAACTACGCTTGAGGGTCCGCGCGGTGGACGCGCGGCCGGCGGATCTCGATGGTCCTGGCGTGGGACATTCGGAGTGGCTGTTGATCAAGATCGACCGCAATGCCGAGTCGCTGGCGCGCCAGGAATTGCGGGCGGAGCATGATGGCGCGCGGGAAACGATCGAGGCGGCGATGCGCCAGGCCCGTGAAGCGCGTGAGCGGATGGATTGGCACCGCGGCGAGATGCGCAACGAGGAGTTGAGCAAGGACGCGGTGAAGCACTTCGAGGAAGCCCGCGAGCGGCTGGCCGAGGCTCAGGAGAATCTGGAGAAGCTGGCCGAGCGGATGCAAGAAAGCGTCCACGCGACCAAGGCGGACGAAGTACGGCAGGCATCGGAGCAACTGGCTCAAGCGCGGCAAGAGCTGGAAAGCGCTCCATTGCAGGACGGCCAGCAGCAGCGTGAGGAAAAGCTCGATAATGCCCGCGAACAGGCGGAGGCAGCCGTGAAGAATCTTGAGAAGGCGCGCGAAGCGATGGAACGCGACCGGCAGAAGGTGGAGGAGCTGGCGCGCTTTCAAGAGCTGGCCCAGCAGCAGCGCGAATTGGCGCGGCAGGCCGAGAAGCAGTCGACGGCGCAGCAGGAGACGCCGATGAACCAGGAATGGCAGGATCGTCAGCGCGGCGTGGAGGAGCAGTTGCGGCAGCAGTTGCGCGAACAACCGCAGGCGCGGGCCGAGGTGCTGGAAGCGCAGGCGGAGGAAGCGCGCAAGCTTGCGGAGGAAGCCAAGGCGTTGAGCGAGTCGCAGAAGGGTTTGGAAGAACAGGCGAAGCAGACCCCGGTGAGTTCTCCCGAGGGGCTTCGCGAGTCCTTGGCAAAAGAGCAGGCGAAGATCGCGGAGGCGGCGGCCGAGCAACTGGCGGAAGCGCGGCAGCAGCGGAGCGAAGCGGCGGATCAATTGCCCGAAGCGGTCGCGGCCACCGAACAGGCGAAAGATGCGCTTTCCAAAGGCGATGACCAAGCCGCGGCGGACGCGGCCAAGGAAGCCGCGGAGGCTCTGAAGGAGTCTGTTGCCGATCCAAAGCAAGGGGAAGCCGGTCAGTCTGAGCAAGGCCAACCCGAGCAAGGCCAACCCGAGCAAGGCCAACCCGAGCAAGGCCAGTCCGAGCAAGGCCAGTCCGAGCAAGGCCAGTCCGAGCAAGGCCAGTCCGAACAAGGCCAGTCCGAGCAAGGCCAGTCCGAGCAAGGCAAGTCCGAGCAGGGCAAGTCCGAGCAGGGCAAGTCCGAGCAGGGCAAGTCCGAGCAGGGCAAGTCCGAGCAGGGCAAGTCCGAACAAGGAGCGGCGGAGGCGGAGATGAAAGCTGAAGTCGAAGCCTTGGCGGAGCGGCAGGAGAAGGTGGCGGAAGCCTTGGATGCCTTGTCGGAAGGAAAGACCGCGGAAGCGCTGCAAGGTCTCCAGCAACTTCAGGCCGAGGAGGCGAAGCAGCTCGCGGAAGCCGTGGCGGAGATGCCGCAGGCGGAGGGATCAGGCCCCATGAACGAGGCCCGGGAAACCTCACGTCAGGGTGGCGAGCAGGCGCAATCGGCGGCGCAAAAGAGTGGCGAAGGCAAGGCCCAGGAGGCATCGGGCCAGCACCAACAGTCGGCCGCGAACCTCCAGCGCAGCGCCGATGCCCTTGGTCGTGCGGCGGAAGAGTTTGACCGGGCGGCTGAGCAAGCCAAGGGCCAGCAGCCGGAGCAACATCGCGCCCCGCTGGCACCGCAGGATCTTGCCGAGGCATTCCAGTCCGCGTCGCGAGCCTCGGAGCAGGGCCAAGCGCCCCAGTCTGCGAATCAAGCGACCCAAGCCGCAGAGGCCATGGCCAAGGCGGCGCAGGCTGCCCGCCAGCAGATGCAAGGGCAGGGGAAACCTGGCCAACCGATGCCCGGCCAGCCCGGCGAGGAACCGGGCGACAAGCCCGACGAGAATCTCCGCACCCCGGAGGCGGATCCCGGAGTGCCGCCGGAATTAGCGAAGCTCGGGATCAGCGCCGCGGACTGGGAGAAGATCCAGGCCAACCTGAAATCCGACGTCGGGGGCAGCGGTGCCGGCGGCGTGCCCGAGGAATACCGCGGGCTGGTGAAGAAATATTTTGAAGCAATGACCTCTGAATGAAAGCCCGTATCATTTCCCTAGCCCTCTGCCTCACGGCTTCTGCTGGCGTGGCTCAGGAAGCCGCCGATCCGGTCTTTGCCGAGTGGCGCGGGCGCGTCGACCCGGCGGTCGAGTCCGCCCTCGAATACCTCGCGCGGGTCCAGAAGAGCGACGGCTCCTTTCCGGAAAGCTACGGCGATTCGACCGGGATCCCGGCACTCGCGGGCATGGCCTTCCTTTCCAAGGGCCATCTGCCGACCGAGGGGCCATACGCGCAGGCGCTGAATCGCAGCATCGACTTCGTGCTCGAAAACCAAGAGGACAGCGGGCTCTTCCAGAAGGGCAACGCCGGCAGCGGTCCGATGTATGCCCACAATATCGCCACGCTGTTCCTTTCCGAGGTCAGCGGCATGGTCGACCCCCAGCGGCAGAAGAAGATCGCCGAGGCCCTGCCGCCCGCCTTGAAGCTGATCCTGAAGGCCCAGGCGGTGAGGAAGGACGAGCGCCATCAGGGCGGCTGGCGCTACCATCCCGGCTCATCGGACAGCGACACCTCGTGCAGCGGCTGGGCGCTCATGGCGCTGCGCTCCGCCAAGCTCAATGGGGCCGCCGTGCCGGATCAGGCGATCGCCGATGCGGTGGGCTACCTGAGCCGCCACCAGGACGAGAAGGAGGGCGCATTCGGCTACATGAATCGCTCCGACCACGCGCGCTCGCTGACCGGCATGGGCCTCCTTTGCCTCGAACTCTGCGGCAAGCACGGCTCGCCGGAGACCACCAAGGCCGCCGACTACGTGATGAAGACCTTCCGCGACCTGCCCGGCGACCAGTTCGAATTCTACGGGAACTACTACAACGCCCAGGGCACCTTCCAGATCGGCGGCCGCTACTGGAGCGACTACGCGAACTGGATGTACGAGACCTATTTGAAGAAGCAGACCGACGACGGCTCCTGGAACAGCCGCGAGGCCGGACGCATCTACGGCACCTGCATGATGGTGCTGGCCTTCACGGTGCCCTACCGCCAGCTCCCGATTTACCAGCGGGACGAGACGGTGGACGAAGCCGAGTGAACCAACCGGTTACTCGGCTGGCTTTTCTTCCGTTGCCGGCGTCTCGGTGGCTTCCGCCGGGGCGGCTGCCTTGGCTTGCCCGGCCTTCATGGCCTCCAGCAGGCTGCGGCCGGTTTCCTTCTCGTGGCGCACGGTCATGCCGACGAAAAATGCTCCGGCCGCCAGCAGTAGGAACAGCAGGGTCATGAAAAAGCTCGCCGCCGCGCTGGGCTGCGACGATTGCACGATGACGCGCTGCGGACCGGCTCCCGGACCCGCGGCTCCCCGGCGTGGGCCTCCATCTGCCACAGCGGCTGCTGCGGCGGCTTGTTCCTTGATGATGGGGGATTCCTCCGGCGGCTTCTCGCGGGCCAGCGCCTCGCGCTCCTCCTCGGTCAGGGTGAAATCGAAGGCCACGTCGCCGATCTTCACCGACAGGCCGTGGCGCAGCGGGATGATCTCTTTCTGAATGCCTTCCAGCTTGATCCCGTTGGTCGAGCCCAGATCGCGGAGCTGGTAGCCGCCGTCGATCCGCTCCATCACCGCGTGACGGACGGAAACCGAGCCGTCATCGACCACAATATCATTCTCGCTGCCGCGCCCCATATTGACCTTCATCCGGTCGAGAAGGAAACGGTAAGGCTGCGGGGTGCGGTCGGCGACGGTGATGGTGACGCGGGGCATGAGGTGAAAGACGTGAACTGCGGCGGTTTTCTAGCGGGAAAGAGTCGCGACCTGCACGGAAAAATTCGGACAGGCCGCAATCGTCGATTAAAGTGCGTAAACCCATGGGTCGCCGATAAAATTTCAACTTGCAGGAGTAAGTGAGAAGCGCTAATCGACCGCGCCCGATTTTTCAGCTCCGGGCGGTATTACGGATTTACCAAAGATTTCAAGAGACCCCACCGACATGGCCGACAAGAAGCAACCCGCGAAGAAGGCGGAACCCGCCAAGCCTGCGAAGAAGCCCGCTGAAAAGCCCGCTTCCAAGGCCGAAACCAAGAAGCCCGCCGCCAAAACCGAACCCGAGCACGACGAGATCGTTGAGATCAAGTCGCCCTCCGGTCCGATCAAGGTCAGCGGCTTTGCCCTCCGGCAGCGGCAGCGCTTGCTCGACCTCCGGGACGAGCTGGTCGACGCCATGTCCGGCATGACCGGGGAAATCCGCAATGCCCCCGAGGGCAGCGAGGCCTCCGGCAGCGGCATGCACCAGGGCGACGCCGGCAGCGATGCCTACGACCGCGACTTCGCCCTGAGCGTCCTGGCCAAGGAGCAGGACGCCCTTTACGAGATCGAGCAGGCCCTGCGCCGCATCGACCGTGGCGTCTATGGCGTCTGCGAAATGTCCGGCAAGAGCATTCCTCAGGCCCGTCTGGAGGCGATTCCATTCGCCCGCCTGACGGTCGAATGCCAAGCCCAGTGGGAGAAGGAATACGGCAACCGCCGCTTCCGTCCGTCCAATGAAGTCGGCTTCTCCGGCGGAAATTATTCGGATGATGAAGATTCTGAAACGGTTTCGCTTGACGAGGACGACGACTAAATTAGCGTTCGCGCCCCAACTTCCCGCCGCACATGCCACGCGAAATTATCATCCTCGAATGCACGGAAGCTCGTGCCGAAGGCAAGCCGCCTTCGCGCTACGTGACCACGCGCAACAAGAAAAGCCTGCGCACCCCGGGTCGCTTGGAGAAGGTCAAATTCAATCCTTCCCTCCAACGCCGCACCGTCCACCGCGAACTCCGCTAATTTAGCTTCCTAGCTTCCCATGTCCGAACCAAAGACCGTCGAGCGCCGGATTCGCTTCCGCAAGTCGAACCGCAAGATGACCACCCGCCGGCACGATATCCCGGCGGCCGAGGTCCATTTCCTGAATCCCGATCTCCTCTCGAAGTTCACTTCGGAGACCGGTAAGATCCTGCCCCGTCGCGTGACCGGTGTTTCGGCCAAGCTGCACCGCAAGATCACCCGTCAGATCAAGCGCTCCCGCGCTGTCAACCTGATGAGCTGATCGGGCGTTCCCGAAAGCAACGATTTAACGGAAGCCTGCCCCTGAACCGGGCGGGCTTCTTTCGTTTCCGTCCCCGATGAAGGAACTCAAGGATACTCAGAACGAACGCGACGACCGCAACCTGCCCATCGACCGCGTCGGTGTGAAGGGCCTGCGCTTCCCCGTGGAAGTGCACGACAAGGGCGGCTCGACTCAGCGCACCGTCGCCACCGTCGCCCTCGCCGTCGATCTGCCGCACCACTACAAGGGCACCCACATGAGCCGCTTCGTTGAGGTGCTGAATTCCCACGGCGGCTTCCTGGACGTCCGCTCGATGGCCGGGCTGCCGCGCGAACTGCTCAAGCGCCTCGACGCCCGCAAGGCGCACGTCGAGTTTCAGTTTCCCTTTTTCCGCAGCAAGGCCGCGCCGGTCACCGGTCAAACCGGCCTGATGGACTACGAGGTCCGCTTCGAGGTGGAAGCGATCAAGGGTGGCCCGCTCGATTTCATTCTCACCGTCATGGTGCCGGTCGCCACCCTCTGCCCGTGCTCGAAGCAAATCAGCGAGCGCGGTGCCCACAATCAGCGCGGGCTGGTGACCTACTCCGTCCGCTGCAAGGAGCCGGTGTGGATCGAGGACCTGATCGAACTCGTCGAGCGCTCGGCGAGCTGCGAACTCTACAGCCTGCTCAAGCGCCCCGACGAAAAGGCCGTCACCGAGCGCGCCTACGACAATCCGGTCTTCGTGGAGGACCTGGTGCGCAATGTCGCCTCACGCTCGAATGCGCATGCGGACATCGAGTGGTACCGGGTCGAGGCGGAGAACTTCGAGTCGATCCACAATCACAATGCGTATGCGGTGATTGAGAAGGTGGTGTGAGGGAGGCGGGTAAGACCTTCAGACATGAATTGAACGCATTTTTCCGCGACGCTTCGCACCGGCTTCACCGTTGGTTGCGATGGTTGTGCAATGCTACGCCGAACGCGCCGAGTCTTCCGCTGGTTGTCCCTTGAGGAGAGGATTCTATTGTTCGCTTGGATCATCGCGCTCTGGAAGGTTTCGTCCGCCAACTGGATTGTTGTGACGGACTACACCTACATGGGTAGCGTGGAGGTGAGAACCTACACTCCTCCGGTGAGCCCGATGTGGCGCCCCCCGGAGCCCTGCGAGATTGCTCCGGGTGCGAAGAGTTGGATCGATGGGCCGTTTTTCGATGCAGGAGGTTGGGGTGGCCCGGTCGGCGAGCCTGTTCTAAAAATCCATTGGGCACGGATGGCTATCGAGGCAGGCTTTGTCATGTGCTTGTTGTCGTCGATGACATCCGTCCTACTGCAGAAGAAGTAGCGGCGGCTGGTATTGCTCGACCACCTTCCCGTGAATTGCCCGCTTTACGCCGCCCGTAAACCGCGTCTAACCTGTCTCATTCAGGAAAGCGCGCCGGACTTGGCCCGTGGCCTGCTAAATTGAAGTCCACCCCAAGAACACGCATGTTTGACGCCTACGAGGCCAATGGATTTTTCGATGAAATGTTCGACGAGAGCGGAGCAGTCCGGCCCCACTACCGGGCGCTGCTGAGCCGCTTCTCCAGCTACCCCCCGGAGGACTTCGAGGCCCGGCGGGCGTCCTGCGACCAGCATTTCCTGAGGCAAGGCGTTACCTTCAACGTGTATCACGACGACCGTGGCACCGAGCGGATCTTCCCCTTCGACCCCCTCCCGCGGGTGATTCCGGCGGATGAGTGGGAGCATCTGGAAGCGGGGCTGACCCAGCGCATCATCGCGCTGAACCTGTTCCTGCACGACATCTACCACGAGCAGCACATTCTGCGCGACGGCATCATCCCGCGCTTTTATATTGAGGAGGCGAAGCATTACCGCCCCGAGTTCCGCGGCATGAACGTGCCGAAGGACATCTACATCCACATCTGCGGCAGCGACCTGATCCGCGGGGCGGATGGCACCTACTTCGTGCTCGAGGACAATGGCCGCTGCCCCTCCGGCGCGTCCTACCTGCTGGAAAACCGCAACGCCCTGAAGCGCGCCTTCCCCGGTCTGTTCGAGTCGCTCGGCGTTCGTCCGGTCGATTCCTACCCGCGCGAGCTGCTGAACATGCTGCATTACGTCTCCCCGCATCGCGAGGGAGAGCCCGTCTGCGTGCTGCTCACGCCGGGCTGCTACAATAGCGCCTATTTCGAGCACTGCTACCTCGCGCGCGAGATGGGCATAGAGATCGTGGAAGGCCGCGACCTCGTGGTGATGGACGATTTCGTCTATATGCGCACCACCAAGGGGCTGGTCCGCGTGGACGTGATCTACCGCCGCATAGATGATGATTTCCTCGACCCCACCGTCTTCCGGAAGGACTCCGTGCTCGGCGTGCCCGGCATCATGAAGGCCTATCAGGCCGGCAACGTGGCGCTGGCGAATGCTGTCGGCACCGGCGTCGCGGACGACAAGGTCATCTACTACTTCGTCCCCAAGATCATCGAATACTACCTAGGCCAGGATCCCATCCTGCCGAATGTCCCGACCTACCTCGCGTCGGAAGAAAGCGACCGGAAGTACATTCTGGAGCATCTGCCCGAGCTCGTCGTGAAAGCGGCAAACGAATCCGGCGGCTACGGCATGCTGATGGGTCCCTCCGCGACCCAGGAGGAGATCGCCAAATTCAAGGAGATGATCATCGAAGACCCGCGGAATTTCATCGCCCAGCCGGTCGTCGCGCTGTCCCGCTCGCCCACGTGGTGCGAGGGGA
The DNA here is from genome assembly GCF_025950235.1 of Luteolibacter arcticus. Classification (NCBI taxonomy): domain Bacteria; kingdom Pseudomonadati; phylum Verrucomicrobiota; class Verrucomicrobiia; order Verrucomicrobiales; family Verrucomicrobiaceae; genus Neoluteolibacter; species Neoluteolibacter arcticus. The sequence continues at coordinate 135,825 of NZ_JAPDDT010000013.1, forward strand.
ACATGGAGGGCCGCCACATCGACCTGCGCCCCTACATCATCTATGGCGACGATGTGAAGATCGTTCCCGGGGGCTTAACGCGCGTGGCCTTGCGGAAAGGCTCGCTGGTCGTGAACTCGTCGCAGGGCGGCGGCTCCAAGGATACCTGGGTCTTGAAATAACTTCCGTCATGCTATCCCGCGTTGCCAATAGTCTCTACTGGATGGTCCGCTACATCGAGCGGGCCGACAATCTCTCCCGCCTGATCGAGGTCAACGGCCAGCTCCTGCTCGACCATGAGCGCCTCGACAGCGAACGCCTGCGTGCCTTCTGGAAACCCATCATCCTCGCCACCGGCGACGATGAACTGTTCGGCGAACTTTACAGCGAAGCCGGCAGTGTGGAGGTGATCCGTTTCCTGACCGACGACCGCAAGAATCCTAACAGCATCGTCTCGTCCATCGCCCAGGGTCGTGAAAACGCCCGGATGGTGCGCGACCAGCTCTCGGAGGAGCTGTGGGAAGAGCTGAACAGCCTCTATCTCTTCATCAACTCCCGCGACGGCCAGCTACTGCTCTCGGCAGACCCGACGCGATACTACGAGACCATCCGGCGCGCGACCTTTACCTTCCACGGCATCGCCGCGGCATCGATCGCACGCAGCGAAGCGTGGGAGTTCATGGATCTGGGCCGTCACTTGGAGCGGGCGGACAAGACGACCCGCTTCCTCGACATCACCAGTTTCCTGCCGGAGGTGGAGGACGGGAACGGCGCCGCGACCTTCCATTGGACCGCCATCCTTCGTTCCTGTGGTGCGCTCGGAGCCTTCCGGGCACAACATCAAGGGCAGCCCTCCGCCGGGAACGTGCTCGACCTGCTGATGTTCTCGAATGATTTCCCGCGCTCGGTCCGCTACTGCGTCGATCGCATCGACCGCAACCTTCATCGCATCTCGGGATCGCCGCGAGGCACCTATACGAATGACGCCGAACGAGTCGCCGGCCGGATGCTTTCCGAGCTATCCTACGGCTCCACCGACGAGGTGCTGAAGCAGGGGCTTCACGAGTATCTCGATGATGCACAGACCCGCTTCAACCAAATCGGCGAGGGCTTGTTCAACGCCTATGTGTTCCCCGATATCACCGATGCGCGCCCGCCGATCCCGGCTGCGAGCATGTCGGCGGTTGTGGCTTGGCAGATGTCGCAGCAGCAGCAATAGCGCGCCGCGCTTGCCCTTCCACCTGCCGCATTGAATACCCTTATCGAATCTGGCCCGAAACCTGCGCTCACCGCCGGACCTCCCATGGGACAACCGCTGCAGCCAGGCCCGATCTTCAAAGTCCTTCACCGCACCGTCTTCGACTATGACGCACCGGTACGGGACAGCTTGAACACGCTCCATCTGGAGCCGCGGACCTTTCCCTTCCAACGCACTTTATCGGCGGTGGTGAAGGTGCTGCCGGCGACCCGCGTGCGGCGCTTTCACGACCTGTTCGAGAACGTCACCCACCACTTCGAGGTTCCGGGCGACCACCGGCGGTTGGAGATCGAGAGCCGGATCCGCATCCAGAATCTGCCGCTCGTGGTGCCGCAGGCCTCGCAGAAGGCGCTGCTCCACGAATACCGCGGCGGTGATATCCCGGAGAGAACTTGGGCTTATCTGCAAGACAGCCGCTTCGTCTTCCGCCATCCGCAGATCTGGCGGCAGGCATTGGACATCACCGCTGGCATCGAACCTGTCTTCGAACAAGCCGTGGCGATCATGCACTGGGTCCACCGGGAGTTCCGTTACGAGGAAGGCTCGACCCACGTGAACACTCACATCGAGGAAGCCTTCGCCCTGCGCCGCGGGGTTTGCCAAGATTTCACCCACGTGATGCTCGGCCTGTGCCGCTCCATCGGCATCCCGGCTCGCTACGCTTCCGGGTATCTCTACAATGGCCCGCGCGATCACTTGTTAGGCGCGCAGGCGTCCCATGCCTGGCCGGAAGTCTTCTTCCCCGGCGTCGGCTGGATCGGCTTTGACCCGACCAATGAAACGCTGGCCGACGAACGCTACATCAAGGTCGCCGTCGGCCGCGACTACGACGACGTCGCGCCAGTCCGCGGCACCTATCACGGCAGCGGTCACTGCAAGATGACCGTGACGGTGGAAGTGGACAAGGTGGAGTGACGAGCAGGCGGTTGTTGCCGGAGCTAGTGTGATTCTCCTACATGGAGAAGATGAAACGACGATCAGCCTTCATCTTCGCTGTGATCCTTGCCGCGGCAGTCGGACTCGTTGCTTGGGCGGGCCCGCTGAAAAGCAGCCTGCCGAATTTCGACAGGGCCACGATGAGCATCTTCGGGCAGCGGGAGCAGGAGGAAGTGGAACTCTCGCTCGCGCAACGAGAGCGGCTCCACGACCTTTTCAGCGGTATTCCCCGCGATCGAATCCCCGCGAAATGGCAGGTTTTCGGAACGGTCCGGCTCTTCGACGAAGGGCGAGAGGTATCGACCGTGGAGGTATTCTCGAATTCCACTGGTGGCGGCCCGTTCCGCATCGGGAAGCACTACTTTCTAGGATACGATCAAAAGGGATTCCGAGAGATGCTAGGAGTCCAAGACCACTCCGATTCCTCCCGCTGACAATCATTCGTCCACCACCGGCACCAGCTTGATGCTTCTCAGATTCATCAGGCCGATGCCTTGGATGCTGAGCGGGCGGACGTGAAGTGACATGAGGCCCGGTTGCGAAAGGGCGATGGTCCCGACTTTCACCCGGCGGAAATCGCGCCAGTGGTCGTAGGGTGTTAGACGGTGGTGGATCGTCTGGTCGAGCAGCCGGATTTCCACTTCACCGCCGGAGTCCGGCCCGACCGCGCTATCCAGATAGACGTCGAACTTGCCCGGTCCCTGGGTTCCCGGAGCCGATGGCGAGCGGAGGACGAAGGGAAACCAAACGCTTTCGCCGGTGTCCGACCAAAAGCCGATATGGCTTTCCTCCAGCCGCATGGGATTGGTTGCGGTGACCGACGGCGCGAGGATCGCTTGGGTCGCGGAAAGGGTGATCGAGCGATCCACCGCTTGGCGCGGGTAGGGCGAGGAATCGAAGACCGGGGTGCCATCGAGCCGTAGCGCCACGACCGGCAGCGGGTCATCGGGATCGGGTGGGGAAGTGGGCAGATGGATCACCGGCGGCCCGCCTTTCGACTGCTCCACGCGCACGGTGCCACCCCCGAGCAAGGTCGCGGAGCTACAGGGTGTCTCAAGGCCCTCGATGGAAAGCAGGCCGCCTTCCGGCCACTCGTTCAGGTGGCAGTAGAGCGTCGTCGGCCGGCCATCGGCGGACAGCGTGATGCGTCCCTTGAATGGCGGTTCGGGCAGGGGAGAGGCCGTGGTGCCGTAGATCGCTTCGCCATGGGTTTGCAGCCAAGCTCCCACGGCTCTCAAGGTCGCGACTGCTGGCTCGGGAATGCGTCCCTTGGCATCGGGGCCGACATTCAGCAGCAGGTTGCCGCCCTTGCTCGCGACCTCGGAAAGCAGGCGGATCACTTCGGCCGGGCTTTTCCAGGAGTCCTCCCGGTGGCGGTAGCCGAAGCTCCGGCTGAGCGTGTGAGAGGCTTCGAAGAGCCGACCGGAATAGCTGCCGCGGGGAACGTAGCGGTCCGGTGTTAGAAAGTCGCCGTTAGGGTTTTCCAAGCCGCTCCAGAAGCGGTTGTTGATGACCACGCCGGGCTGATGGGTGCGCCAGATATCGAGGATCGAGCGCGTGCCCCAGTGGGCGCCTTCATTGCCGGAGGATGAATAGTCCACCCACAGCACGCCGAGCGGGCCGTAGCCGGATGCGAGTTCGGCGAGGTGCTGGTGCAGGTAGCGGCGGTAACGCGCCGGGTCGGGGTACTGCCAGTCGATGAGGGAGTAGTAAACGCCCGGCACCACACCCGCGCGGCGGAAGCTGTCGGCATATTCGCGGAACAGGTCGCGTCCGGGTGGCGAGATGTTGGTCGAGCCGCTGACCGGGTTGTGGGCGGAGTATTCCGCCTTGCTGTTGAAGAGCGTGTAGCCCTCGTGGTGCTTTGCGGTGAAGACGGCATAGCGCATGCCTGCTTCCTTGGCCAAGGTTGCCCAAGCCTCGGTACAGCCGGGTTCGGGAGAGAAGAGCGGCTTGAGCGCCCGTCCATAGTCGGGCTCGGAGACCGAGGCCCAGGTGCGGATGCGCTCGGATTGCGGCTGTTCAAATGCCCGGCCATTCGCCGGATCCGGTGGCCAATAGCCGCCGGCCGCCGAATAGAGGCCCAGATGAATCATCATGCCGAAGCGCGCCTCGCGAAACCACTTCGTCCGCTGCTCGTGATCGGCCCGCCATTCGGCACTGCCGGCGAAGGGTAGCATCTCAGGATCCACCTCATCCTCGCTCTCCGACGCATGCGATGGCACAGCCAACAGCAGGGAAGCCGCTGTCCCCACCACCCATCGCTGAAGAACCATCGCACGCATTGGAACAATCCGTCTCCTTTGACCGCCCGGAACGCCAGAGAAAATCCGGCACCGCGACCAAACGCGGTGCCGGAATTCCTCCGCTCATTCAGGGAATGTCCACTCTCAGCCGTGCAAACAGCGAGGTCTCTTCCACAGGGAGCGGAATCCTGACCCTCACCCGGTCCATCCCTTCACTAGGGAAGTCTTCATCGACCGCAATGGTCACGCCGCCCTCGCCATGCACGGCATCCGCCCACTCAGCGAGATTGGAGCCATACTGGACATAGGGACCGAAGCTGGCCGAGTCCTCGCTGCGGCGGAAGACGAACTCGAAGTGGGTGGCGTCTTTGGTCGCGGTCGGAAGCAGGTGGTTCGAGTCGGACCCCGGACCGCTCGGGTCACCGCCGATCACAAATTCGATTCCGTTCGGGATGCCGTCGAAATCGGAATCGACCGTCGAGCCCGCTCCGCCGATGTTGTTGTCGAATTCCCATGACTGGTAGCCGGACAGGGGTGGATCGACGGTGACAGTGAGGGTGCCCGAGCCGGCGAAGCGACCACTGGCATGGCTGGCGCCGTAAATGCCAGCGGGATACTGGACGCCCCCGATGTGGAGTTCCGCCACCGTGTCGGTGCCCGCGAAGCCCAGATTGAGGACGGTACCATTGCTGAGATGGACGTTTGATCCATCGGCGAGGCCGCTTTGGGCGAGCACCAGCGTGCCCTCCACCACGGTGGTGTCGCCTTCGTAGGATTGACTCCCCGTGAGGGAAAGCGTGCCGGTGCCGTCCTTGTGAAGCGAGCCGGTGCCGCTCACCGCGCCGGTAAAGGTGAGGATGGTCCCGCTGTCCGTATGTATGGTGGTGGAAGCGGCGGAGAGTTCGACAGGCGAGTCGATGATGGCGCTGCCCAAGTCATCGAACCATGTGGAGCTGATCCGGCCGCCGTTCATGACGATCGGCTTGGTGCAGACCACGGGGGCGAAGAAATTGCCGAAGCCCAGCGTTCCACCGTTGATCACGATGGTTCCCGGGTTGCTGTTGTCCACTTGGGTTCCGTTTTCGAAGGAGAACAGCCCGGAGTAGACCTCCATGTCTTTCACCGAGACGTCCGAATCCACGACGCTGATGTGGTTGTTGCCGACCTTCGTCAGCTTGAAGTTTCCCGCGATGAAGGATCCGTCGCCGCGAACGTCCCAGCGACCGCTCCCGCCGATGGTCGAGTCACTGGCGAGGGTGAGCTGGCGGACGCCTTGGTTTTGGGCGGCGGCGGCGGTATTGACGATCGCGCCGGCATTGTCCACGCCCTCCCCATTGAGGAAGATGGGTTCGTTTCCGACCCCGGAGGTGAAGACATCAAGCGTAGCCCCTGCGGTAATGGTGGTGGCTCCAGTGTCGTTGCCCAGGCAGGCCGAGTTTGACGCCGCGATGACGCCTGCCTGCAAGTTGACCGGGCCGGAGAAACTGCTAGCACCGCTGAGCACGAGCCGGCCATCTCCGGTCTTGGTGAGCGAGCCGGTGCCGGAGATCGTGTTCGAGATCGCGTTCGGCATCGTGATGGTGCCGCTGCGGTTTACGAGCAGGTTGCCGTTCAGGCTAGTCGCGCCGGTCCCGAAGGTGCCCACGGTGCCGCCGTTGCCGATCACGACGTTGGAGCCGTCGATGTAAATGGGCCCGCTGTGGGTGTTGGCGTTCGTGAAGGTGACGGTCGAGCCGCCGGTGATGTCGAGTCCCGCGGAACCGCCGATCCCCGCACCGCTGAAGCTGTAGTTGTCGGGGCCGGTGACGTAAACCGTCGACGGCGTGAGGGTAGCGCCCACCACCACGGATTTGTTAGAGGAGGTTTCGTCGAAGCGCACGGTGTCGCCCGGGAAGAACTGGGCTGGCGTGCTGGTGCCGGTGAAGAACCAGTTGGAGTTTGTCTGGTTCCAGGTATTGCTGCCGGTCGCGGTCCAGACGAGGTCGCCGGGTTCCGAAGTGTCCACTACCAGATCGATGGTCGAGTCCTCGGTGTTGTTCACCAGGGTTCCGGTGATCCGGCCGGGCAGGGGAGCAAGCTCGAGCCCTGCGAAACCGAGGCCACCGATCGTGCCGGTGTAGGAGATGAGTGGGTAGGAACCCACGGGGATCTCGCCTTCCTGCGAGATGTGGATGATGTGCTTGGGAGCGGTCCCAGCGCTCACGGAAAGTCCATCGGGCCCCGTGATTTCCACGTTGTCCTGGACCAAGCCACCCAAGCGGAACTCCGACGCTTCGTCGGTCGAAAGGTTGGCAGCGCGGAAGCGGGCGTTGGGGCCGAGTTCTACGAAGGAGGTCGGCACGACCCCGCCCTGCAGCGCGGCGATAATTTCCTCCGCGGTTTCATCCGAGGTGAAATGGACGATCCGCGCCTCGTCGAGATGACCGTCGAAATACGAACCCCCGCCGGGCGAGACCGAGAGGTGAGGCGAGGCATGGACCGCGGCACCGCTGAAGGTGCCATTCGCGACCCCATTGACGTAAAAGGTCGTGACGCCGCTTTTGCGGACCAGCGCGAGATGGACCCAGGTATTCGCTTGGAAAGAATCGGGCACGCCTCCGGGCGGGGCGATCCAGTTCACGTTGTGAGCGCTGGCCGACCAGCCGTTGCCTTCCAGCGTGAGCTTGTGAGAGCCCGCCTCATTGCCGAGCGTGAAGACATCCGCCCGGGTCTCGTCGGTATTTTCGGCGGCACGGGCGAAGATACCGAAGGCGAAGTTGTCGGTCGGCAGCGAGGCATACATGTTCCCGGAGTACCAGCCTTGGTTGCCCGGATTGGATGTATCGAGGAAGGCGGTAGAGCCGGTCGCATTCGGATGAAACGCGGCGTTGCCGGTACCAGCGTCACCTCCGGAGATGTCGTCGGAGAAGTGGCGGCCGTTGCCGGTGTCGTCCTGCGGTTTGTTGCTGCTTCCAAGGCTTCCCGCCTCGCCGAGGTGGTATTCGGCGTAGGGATAGATGGCGGCGCGCGCGGCGGTGGCGAGCAAGCAGGCGGTGATCGCGGTGGAAACGATGGGGCGGGTCTTCATGGGTTTATGGATTTCGGCACACGTCCGGCCAAGGGCAATTGCCAGGGCGGAAGACGTGGCTTCGGATGGGTTGGATCTTGGGCAATCCGTCGTTCCCGGGGTTTCAGGAACGATCCCACTAAAGACCAGTCTGCGGAAATCCGTCAGTCGCATGCTTGGGTGACACGCCGGCTAACGGCGATGCCCCAAGTACTTCACCACCGCTTCCGTCCGGGTGTGGACGTGGAGCTTCTCATAAATCCGGCGGAGGTGGGTGCGCACCGTATCCAGGCTGATGCCAAGCGTGCTGGCGATCTCCTTGTAGAGAGCGCCATTCGCCAGCAGGGTCAGGATCTCCTGCTCGCGCGGCGAAAGCCGGGATTCCTCCCGCTCGAGAGGTTCCGGCAAGCGGAAAGAGTCCACCACCTTCCTCGCGATGCTCGGGGACATGGGCGCGCCGCCACTGCGGATCTGCCGGATGGCGTCGCAGAGTTCATCGCCTGCCGCGCGTTTCAGCAGGTAGCCGGAGGCACCGGCCTTCAGCGCGTCGAAGATCAGGTCGCTTTCCTCATACATGGTCAGCACCAGGATCGGCAGCTTCTTGAAAAGTGGCTTGAGCGCCGCAATCAGCTCCACGCCGTTCATGCCGGGCAGCCGGATGTCCACCACCAGGATGTCAGGCGGACTGGCCGGCAGGGCGCTCAGGGCTTCCTCGGCGGAAGGATAAGCCGCCAGAACTTCCATGTCGGGCTGGCTGTCAAAGAGGGCTTGGAGCTCCTCCGCGAGGGGCTTGTTGTCCTCCACGAGGCTGATGGTGCAGGGGTGCATGGTTCTGCGGTCGGTGGGACGGTTAGAGTGACGCGGGTGCCGCCCTCCGGCGAGCGGCCGATGATGCAGGTGCCGCCGATTTCGGCAAGCCGGCCCCGCATGTTAGAGAGCCCGTCGCCAGAAGGGTCGTCGGTTCCAGAGAGCCCCTTGCCATCGTCGCGGATGTCGATCTCGACGGCATCGCCGGTCGATCCAACATGGATCGAAACGCGGCTGGCATGGGCGTGCTTCACCACGTTTTGGAGCGCTTCTTTCGCCGCCATCAGCAAGGGATGCCGGATGGCGAATGGCAGGACTGAGTCCCGGCGCGCGGAGGTCGATTCGAAATGGCAGGACAGCCCGGCATCGGCCAGATAGCTGGTGGCGTGGTGGCAGAGGTAGTCGGAAAAACTGCCGAGCGTGTCGTGGCGCGGGTTCACTGCCCAGACGATCTGGTCCAAGGCATCCACCGTGCCGCGGGCCTCGCCGGCGAGCTTCGTGAGCAACGACGGCTCATGCCCGGGCACGCGCTTGATACGGTCTGCCAGCAACGCCATGTGGGTAAGTCGCGCGCCGATGTCATCGTGCATGTCGCGGGCGATCCTCAGCCGGTCTTGCTCAATCGCACGTGCTGCTTGGGCGAGCTGCAACTTGTGGTGAAGGCGGCGCACCGAAAGCCACCATGCGGCACCCGCAGCCAGAATGAGCGACCCGCAGGCGATCATTCCAACGCGGACCGGATTCCTCCACCACGCGCGGGGAACGGAGAAGAGATGAGATTGGATGCTGCGGCTCCAGCGGCCGTCGGTGTGGCGCGCTTGGAATTCGATGGGATAGATCCCGGGCTCGTCGGTGGAAATGGTGGCCATCTCACCGGTGCCGCATTCTTGCCACGGGGCATTCACGGCGGACTGGCGCCAGCGGAAGGCGAGCAGTTCCGGGGCGGCGTCGTCTTTCCCGGCAGCCAGCGTGAAGCCGAGGGTCTGCGTGCCGGGCGGCGGTTCCTTCAGTCCGATCTCGCGGCCGTCTGCATGGAATCCGGTGATGCGCGGATGGAGCTTGGGATAGACCTCGAACTCGCTCACTTGCGGCCGGCAGAAGGCGTCGATGGGATTCAGCACCCGGACGAAGCGTCCCGAAAAGCTCGTGCCCGTTCCGTCCTCCGCTTGGATCACGTCGCGACCGCCGGGCGGCACGTGCGACCCATCCTGCCGCATTCGCGCGCGCCAGCGGACCGCTCCCGGCTGGCCGGTGCCGTCGTCATCCAGCACCTGCAACTCATAGTCGCCCAGTCGCTCGGGAGCGGTGCCATCCAGACGGCCGCGCAGCACGATGTAGTCGAGCGGCCGCGTCGCACCGAGGTCCACCTCATAGTAGAAATCCCGCGCCGGCTGCCAGTCGGGAGGATGCGAAAAGGTGGCGATGAAGCCATCTGTTAGGAAGTGGGGATAGAGTCCCTCGTAGACCTCGCCGGACGACTTGACCGGCCGGCCGAGCGCCAGATTGGTCGAGCGCAGGGGATCGACTTGGACCTGGAATTCGTTGATCACGCAATTTCCGTTGCGGCTGCGGCCGATGACTTTTTGTCCGCTGATGTGGCTCGCTTCCACCGGCATCAAGCGTAATCGGAAGCCGGTCACGCCGGTCAGCGCGGCCGGGGCCCGCAGGGTCAGCACCGCTTGGTCGAGCCCGCCCGCGAGGTAAATCCAGTCGCCCTCGGAGCGGGCCAGCAGGGGATTGCGGGGAAAGGAATCCATGAGCACCTGGCTCGGTCTTAGCGGCTTCCAGTTGCCGCCCCAGGAGGGCTTTTCATCGGACGTCACCGCCAGTTCCAACTGCGCGGGATAGGTGCCTTTCTCTTTCGAAACATGCCAGGTCATCACCTGGAACACTTGCGCGGACACCGGCTTCTCGGTGGCGAAAACGATCACCTGCTCCTGGAACTGCGCCCGGTCCATGTCCAAGCCGTTGTCCGGACTGACGTCGCCATCGGTCAGCTCGGAGAGCGGATGGCCGAAATTCATCTGGGTGGACTCCACCACGCGCAGCGGCAGCAGCGGCGCCGCATGGACGCAGCTTGCCAGCAACAGCGCTCGAATGGCGGATTTCAGGAACATGGCCTGTAGCCACACTGACAGTCTTCCCCGGGCGATCAAGAGTCGCATGAACATGCGATATCCGCGCCCGGAAGGCGACAGCCATCTCTCTGGCAAGGGCGCGCTCCTCAGACCTTGTCGAAAACCCCGTTCGAGTCGCCGATGCGCTGGGCCTTCGCTCCCATGCGGTCGAGCAGCGAGAGGTAAAGGTTGGTCATCGGCGTGCCCTTCGGCGCCTCGATCACCCGGCCGGGTTTGAGGGAACCGTTGCCTTTCCCGGCAAGCAGCACTGGCAGGTCGTCGTGGTTGTGACGGTTGCCGTCGGCAATGCCACCGCCATAGACGATCATCGAGTGGTCGAGCAGCGAGCCATCGCCGTCCGGAGTGTCGCGCATCTTCTTCAGGAAATAGGCGAGTTGCTCGACGTAGAAGCGGTCGATCTTGCCGATGTTCTCCAGCGTCTGTGGATTGCTGCGATGGTGGGACAGTTCGTGGTGGGCGGAGTGGACCTCGATTTCCGGGAAGGTCCGGTTCGAGCCGTCGTGCGCGAGCAGGAAGGTGGAGATGCGCGTGGTGTCGGTCTGGAAGGCGAGATGCATCAGATCGAACATCATCCGCATGTGCTCGCCGTAGGTTTCCGGGATGCCGTTGGGGCGCTTGTCTTCCGGCACCTCGGTCCGGAATTTTTCCGCGCGCTCGATCCGCTGCTCCACATCGCGCACGGCCGTGAGGTATTCGTCCATCTTGCCGCGGTCGGTGGAGCCGAGGCGGGTTTGAAGGCGCTTGGCATCCGCCATCACGAAATCGAGGATGCTCTTGCGATAGGCGCGGCGGCGGGAGTCTTCCTTCTCGTTGCCGGAGCCGAACATCTTTTCAAAGACAAGCCGCGGATCGCGCTCCGCCGGGGCCGGGGTGGAGTCGTTGATCCAGGAAAGGTTGAACTGGTAGGCGCAGGAGTAGCCGGAGTCGCAATTGCCGGAACTGCGCGCGGGATCGGTGGAAAGTTCCAGCGATGGGAGCCGGGTGAGATGGCCGACCTGGCGGGCGGCAATCTGATCGACCGATTCGCCGAGTTCGACGTCCGCGCCGGCGGTTTTACGCGCTTGGCATCCGGTGAGGAAGGTGGCGTTGGCCCGGGCATGGTCGCCGGCGCCGTCGCCATTGGCGGAGGCCTTGTCGTGGTCGAGTCCGCGCAAGATGGAGAAGTGCTCGCGAAGTTCTGCGAGCGGCTCGAGCGTCTTGGAGATCGCGTAATCCTTGCCGCCGCCGGTGGGACGCCACAAGTCCAGGTTCACGCCATTCGGAATGTAGATGTAGGCCATCCGCGTGGGCGATGCTGCTTTTGCTGCCGTCTGGGCCAGCGAAGGGAACGCTGGAACGGCCAAGGTGGCGGCGATGCTTTTCAGGAACGTGCGGCGCGGGGTCATGGCGGTGGAGATGGTGGATAGTGGATGGCAGATGGAAGATATTAGGAATCGCCACGGCGGTATTGGAAGGGGACGGAGTCGATCAGAGCGCGGAGCATGGCGCGCGAGCTGCCGCCAGCGGCTTCAGTGTCGGCGACGATCTTGTCGAGGGCCGGCTTGTCGTACCAGTCGAGCCCGCGGCCCAGCGAGTAGGTAAGGAGCTTTGAAGCGACCGAGCGATGGAAGTCCGAACGGTGGTCTTCGACGAGCACCTTGCGGAGTTCATCGACGCCGTGGAATTTCCGGCCGTCGACGAGTTCTCCGGAGGCGTCGATCTCCTTGCCTCCATCGCGGTCGCGCCACGCGCCGGTGGCGTCGAAGTTCTCCAGCCCGAAGCCGATCGGGTCCATCAAGGCATGGCAGGAAGCACACGAAGGATCCTCACGATGCTTCTCCAATTGCTCGCGGAGGCTGCGTTGGTCGCCATGGCGGGATGGCGGCTCAAGCTGCGGGACGTTCGGCGGGGGCGGGGGAGGGGCGGTGTCGAGCAGGTTTTCCAGCACGTACTTCCCGCGCAATACCGGTGAAGTACGAAGCGGATAGGAGGTCAGGAGATGGAACGATCCTTGGCCGAGGATACCGCGGCGGCGGCTGTCCTTCAGCTCGACCTTGCGGAACTCCCCGCCGCGCACATCGGGGATGCCGTAGTGGCGGGCGAGGTCCTCGTTGATGAAGGTGAAGTCCGCATCGAGCAGTGTGGTCATCGGGAGGTCCTCGCGGATGACGTGGGCGAAGAGCATCTCGGTTTCGCGCCGCATCGCATCCCGCAATCGCGGATTGAAGCCAGGGAAGGCGCGCTTGGCAGGCTGCGATGACGGCACGTCGCGCAGACGCAGCCATTGGCCGGTGAAGTTGGAAACGAATTGCCGCGAGCGCTTGTCGGCGATCAAGCGATTGATCTCACCGGCCAGGTTCTTCCGCAGCTCGCCGCGATTCGCCAGCTCCATCAACTGCTGGTCCGGCATGCTGCTCCAGAAGAGATACGACAGCCGCGTGGCCAGGGCGTGCTCATCGATCAGGTGGATCTTCTTCGCATTGTCAGGCTCGGGTTGGGGTTCCTCGCGATAGAGGAAGGACGGCGAAACCAGCATCGCCTCCAAGGCTAGCCGCACTCCGTGCTCGACGCCCTGGTCCTTTGCCAACGAGACGAGTTCAAGGTAGCGCGTCACCTCGCCGTCGCGTGTCGGACGGCGGAAGGCCTTTCTCGCGAACTGGTTCAGGACACTCAATGCGTAGGCCCGGTCATTTTCGCCGGGCTTTCGCTCGGTGAAGATCCGCCGGTGACTTTCCGGCTTCGGCAGCGGTGGGCCATCCAGCGGTCCTGTGATCGTGATCGAGTTGACCATCAGGTTGCGATCCCGGCGCGAGCGGTCGGGATGATTTTCGTCGTAGAAGTCATTGGTGAACGAGACTCCGATCGAAAGCGGCTCCTTTTCTTCGATGCGGATTTCGTGAGCGTAGTCTTTTGGCCGGTCCATCGGGGCATCGACCTTCCACTCGTGGACTTTCTTGCCCTCGATCTCCAGCTCCATGGCCGGCGGTCCGTCGCCGCCGAGTGTGCCGCAAGCCTTCACCGTCACCTGATATTTGCCCCGTCGCAGTGGCCGGTAGACGGTCTCCGCGGTCCCGGCTTTGAAAAGGTAGTGGCCCTCTTCCGAGCGCTGGCCGTTGCCCTTCAAATCGCGGCCGTTGGTCCGCGTCTCGGGCGGCGGCATCGCGCCGGGCTTCACGGTCTTGTCGAGTGCCACGCGGGCGGCTTCGAGGTAGCGTTCGAGGTGCGCCGGGGAAAGCGTGAGCACGTCGCCGATGTTGTCGAAGCCGTAGCCCGAGTCATCCGGCGGGATCAGGTCCATGATGTTCACTTCGACGCCTAACAGATCGCGGAGAGTGTTCTGATATTCGACGCGATTCAGTCGTCGCAAGGTCACCCGGCCGGGATCCGGATGCTTCGGATCGACCGGAAACACCGCGTCATCGATCCAGGCGAGCAGTTTCTCCCGCTCCGCGACGGTCGGCTGATCCTCATCGAGCGGTGGCATCAGCCGGTGCTTGAGGTGGTCGCGGATGCGCTTCCAGACCTCGCGGTTCTGCTGCATTTGCTTGATCGAGCCGAAACGGTCGAGGGCAAGCTCGCCCTTCTTGATCCCATCACCGTGGCAGTCGTAGCAGTAGGTCTCGAGGAGCGGCAGCGCTTCGCTTTTCCAACGCGCTTCGACGGTGGTCTGAGCATGACCCGAGCTACCTGCAGTGACAGCCATCACGGCGGCTTGCATCAGAAGAGAGCGGGTGTTTTCAAGCATGCGACGCGATTCCTACGGCTGCTTTCGCGCCAAATTCGCAGGAAATTACAGGTTCGCGCACAAATTGTGGTTCGTTGGGGGCCGCCCCAGAATTCTCGAGCCCCCGGTGAGGCTTTCTGAACCTCCTCAGGCAGGTGACGTTTTCGCCTCAAAAGGCACGACTAGGTCCTCGGATTCATTTTCGGATCATTGAAATTCAGCCGGCGATATAAGTAATTACCTGCACATGCTGTGGCGGGAAAGACCTTGTCGGACAAGAATCGTCCGTCAGGATCGCGGCAGGACGGATTCTCCCAACCGCCAATGACTTCCGACGACTCTCCCTCGCGGGTTCCCGTGTCCAAGCGCACGACAGATTTTGTCGAGCGTGACGTAAGATCTCACGCCATTCAGGGCCGCCGGCGGAGCGGGCACTCCTCATCCACCGGGTCAGGGGAAAGGGGCCGTGAGCGCCGGTATCGTTCCGGGCCTCAAATCAAAAAGGAATGGGTCATCGGAGCCTTGATGGGAGGCGTCTTGCTCGTGACCGTTCTTGGTCTTTGGCTGATGGGTCGCAAGCAATCGGCGGGCGGCAGGGCTATCGCGGAGGATCGTAGGGAGTCGGCTGGGCAACCGGAGAAGTGGCATGGCCCGATCCCTTCCGTCATCGCCGAGCGTTTCACGAAGGCGAAGAACCACAAGGAGCGCTTGGAATTGGTCCGGAATCCCGCGCAAGTGGGTCCCGCGATGGAGGCCTTCTTCAGGGATGGGCCAGGTGCCTCCGAGCAAATCAAAGGACTTCGTCCGCTGAGTGCCGGCTCGTCGGGAGACTTGGTTTTTGAATCCTACAGTGCCGAGCTTGCCAATGCTCCCGCCCGCTTGTTGAGCGTTACTGTCGATCCCGAAGGAGCGAAGGTCGATTTCAAGTGCTATGCCCGTCTTGGCTCGGTGCCTTGGGAGGACTTGCTCACCGGCAAAGTCACCGAGGCCGCTGAGGTCCGCGTGATACTCCAAGCTGGCGGATATTACCTCCACGAGTTCAACGATGAGCAAAAGTGGCTCCATTTCAAAGCCACCTCGCCCGACCTATCGGAGACCTTGGACTTCTACCTCGACCGCAAGCACCCGTCTGCTGGCGATCTTCAGGAATCAAAGGAATCGCTTTTTCCGGCGACCCTTTCGGTGCGCGCGGTGAATGGCAGCGAGAAGCGCCGCCAGTTCGAGATCACCGGGGTGAAGGCACTCCAGTGGGTGGAGCCCCGCTGAGATTTCAGCATGCGAACTCCTCCAGCCGCCCGGCGATCGCGGCAGGGACCACTGCGGTCACCAGGATGTCATTCTCCTCGTACTCGGTGGAGAGCACCTTGGCGTCGCGGTGAAGCATGCCGATCAGGTCCGCGCGGCGCTGCGGAATGCGATAGCGGCGGCGACGCACCCGGTCGGCCATCACTTCGGAGCACTTTTGCAAGAGTTCCGGCATGCCCAGTCCGGTCGTCGCGGAAATCTTCAAGGCATCGGGGAACAGGCGCTTCAACTCGGCCAGCCGGTCGGGATCGGACACCCGGTCGATCTTGTTGAGGACGGTGATGGTCGTCTTGTCCCCCGCGCCGAGTTCGCCAAGAACGTGGAGTGTTGTCTCGTGGAAACGCTCGATTTCCGGAGAAGTCGCATCCAGCACATGGATCAGGAAATCCGCCAGCACGGCTTCTTCCAGCGTCGCCTTGAAGGCTTCCACGAGCCGGTGGGGCAGGTTGCGGACGAAGCCGACCGTGTCCGTGATGAGTAATGGCTGGCCGTCGGGTAGCTCGATCTTGCGGGTCGTGGTATCGAGCGTGGCGAACAACATGTCTTTCGCCATGACATCGGAACCGCTGAGCTGGTTCAGGAGAGTCGATTTGCCGGCGTTGGTATAGCCCACGATCGCGGCGTGCGGCGTCTCCATCCGTTCCCGCTCCTTGCGCTGGGTCGCCCGCTGCTTGCGGACATCCTCCAACTCCCGCCGTGCGCGGTCGATACGGACATGGGCCATCCGCCGGTCCACTTCGATCTGCTTTTCCCCCATGCCGCGGGCCGCCCCCCCCCCCTGGCCACCCCCCGAACCGCCCTCCCGGTCAAGGTGTCCCCACATCCTCGCCATCCGTGGCAGGGCGTACTGCATGCGTGCGAGTTCTACCTGGAGGCGCGCTTCCTTGGTCTGGGCCCGCCGGGCGAAGATATCGAGAATGACTTCCTCCCGGTCGATCACACACAGGTCCGCCGCCCGCTCCCACTCGCGCTGCTGGGAGGGGGCGAGCTGGTTGTCGATGACGATGCAATCGCACTGATGGGCCTTGGCCAGTTCGACGATCTCGGCTGCCTTGCCGGTGCCGCAGAGGAACTTCCTGTGCATCTCCCGGCTGCGCGCCAGCACCTTCTCCACCACGCCGATTCCGAGCGTGGAGACCAGTTCGCCAAGCTCTTCTAACAGGGCCTCGGACTCTTCCTCCTCGCGTGGATCGAAATAAAGGCGCACCAGCAGGGCGCGCTCTACCAACTGGGGTTTCTCGCGGACTTCGAACATTCCGCCGCGACCTTGGCACCGTAACACCGGCCCTGCGAGGGGGAAAACGCGCCACGGGAAAACACAACGCCCGTCGTTCCGGGGAACGGCGGGCGTGGCGGGTTCGGATTTGAAATTCGGATTACAGTGCGGCCTTCAGGGCATTGAACTGTGACTTCAACTTGCCGAGTTCTTTCTCCGCCCGGGCGATCTGATCGTGCAGTGCCTGCAGCTTTGAGAGCTTCTTGCCGATCGGGCCAGCCACGGAGGCGGCGCCGGAGGTGCTGACCGTGCCACCGCCGATACCCGAGCGAATCCAGCTCGAGATGGTGAGGGGCGAGATCTTGAACTTCTTCGAGGCGGCGCTTTGACCACCGCGACCCTTCTCTGCATTCACCTTGTCGACGAAAGCAATGATGTCGGCTTTTTCTTTGGTGGTATAACGACGGCCTTTGGCGGCATTGACGTTGGAGTTGCTCATGACTCCGGAGGGTTAATCTCAATGGTGACTGGTCGCAAGACCAATGTGGATCAAGAACTCAAAAAGTTTATATATTCGTAAAACTACTACGTGGTGGATCTATGACGTCACTACCAAAATCGGACATGGGAAGGGCCGTTCTCGTTAGATGCTTCGAAGGCGTTCCTGCGGCGCTCTTGCGACCGGGTTTCAATATCGCTGCGGACCTCGATCTGACTGGATGTCGGCCTCCCTGCGGCGGTTTATCCCACGAAGGCGGGAAGATTTCAACCGTCAGCCGCTGATGACGACGTCCCGCCCTTTGCGGGAGATGAATTCAGAAACCTGATAAGTCCGACGTCCCTTCTAACAAGTTCTAGGGGTATTTGCGTATGTCGCTCCCGCGGCGGCGCAATCCATCTCCGGTGCTAAGCCGGGAATGGGTCGGATCCGGGTAACTTGATATTCGCAAAATCGGACATGTCCGTAATCCATGCGTCGGCGCCTTCTTCCACGGCCTTGCGAGCTACCACACCGCCGAAGCCGATGAATAGATCCACCTCCGGTTTCGCCTCGAGATCCGAGATGCCGTCGCCAACCATCACCACTGATTCGGGAAGGATGGCGCGCTTCCACTCGCGGATCACTTCCGGCTTGCCGCCATTGCGGGTGGTCGGGTAGCCCTCCCCGTATCCGGCATAACTGCCGTCGGCATGGAAATGGAGCGGCACTGCCTCGACATGCTCGATGCCCAAGGCATCCGCCAGCGGCCGGATCAGGGGCGCGAAGCCACCGGACAAGATGACCGGCGTCCAGCCGCGGGCCTTCAGCCGGGCAATGACTTCCGGGGCACCCGGGACGATGGTTTCAAGATAGAGCCGCGCCACGGCGTCGGCGGTCGCCAGGTCGGGCCGGATGATCTCCATGCGGCGGCCGAAGACCTCGCCGATCGGCACTTCGCCGTTCATCGCCTGATGAGTCAGATGCTCGACCATCTTGAAGACCTCGGCACCGCGGGCCCGGCCCAGCTCGTCGATGCCTTCGATGGAAGACAGGGTGGAGTCGCAGTCGAAGAAGATCAGTTTTCCGCGGCTACAGGTGGGGGGGGGGATCTCGACGATCATGCCGGGTTCGACGCGGTCGTGGAGGTCGATGATATCGGTGTTGGACAGCCGGATGCATCCACAGCTCGCGGGTGTACCGAGCTTTTCTTCCTGATTGGTCCCGTGGAAGTAGATGAAGCGGTCGAAGGTATTGGCGCTTTCAGCCTGCAGGCCGCTGATGCGGATGATACGGGTGAGGACCAGATCCTGGTCACAGGCCTCGCCGGGCTGCCATTGGCCGACGGGTTGGCGGCTTTTGAAGATGGTGCCGGCCGGTTCGCCATCGCCGATCTTTTGGACGATCACAAAACGCCCGGTAGGCGTGCGATAACTGCCCTCGGTGAAGCCCGCGCCCTTGGTCGCCGTGGAAACGAGATATTCGCGCTCCAGTTCGGCGCCGCGGTAGAGGCGGAGTCGTTGGTCGTCGATGGAAACTTCGAGGCGCAGATCGTTCATGACGGGGCTTGTAGGGCGACGAGGGAGTTCTTTCCGCCGAGCGCCGAAGCGAGTTTGAAGACCGTGGCTCCCGGGGAAAGGGCGGGGGGCGTCATGGTCAGGCGGGGGGGGCAAGTCAGGTGGGGAAGGGGTGGGGGCAGTCGGGTATCGCGAAGGAAGGCGGCGAGGATGACCATCTCAAGCAAGCCGCCGCCGCCGATGCCGTGGCCGAGGTAGGGCTTGAGCGGGCAAAGGGCGGTGCCTTCGCCGAGGGCAGCAAGAATCGCGGCGGGCTCCAAGGTGGCGTGCGAGGCGGTGCCGCTGGCATGCGGGCACAACGCGGCGGGTGGGCCGAATTTCGCGAGCGCTTGTTCTAACAGCCGGACGACTCCCGGGGCTCCCGCGGGCATGCCGATGGCGTCGGCGGCGTCGGCATTGGCGAGGTAGCCGATAAGCCGTGGGGCTCCGGGTTGCGGCGTGCGTTCCAAGGTGATCGCGGCGGCGGCCTCGGCCGGTAGGATGCCGGTGGTGGCCGGCGAGTAGGGATCGTTGACCCCGCTCTTCGACAGGATGCCGGTGGCCGCATAGCTATCCAGCAGGCAAGCCGAGAGGGGAAGATCGACGGCGACGACCAGCGCCCGCTCTGCCAGTCCGGCGGAAAGCCACAGCGCGGCCATGCCGAGGGCATCGAGCCCCGCCGCGCAGCCACTGGCCTGGACCTGCCACGGGCCGCGGATGCCTAGCTCGATGCTCACCGCAGCGGCCGGCTCGCTGTGGAGCGAATTGCTGGCCGCCATCAGCGGAAAGGCGCGGCGCTCCGGCCATGGATCGATCCAGCCCGCTGCGGTGCCGCGGCTGGTGCCGAGGAAAAGTGCCGTGTTTTCCAAGTCGTCCGCCGACCATCCGGCCTCCGCGATCGCTTGGCGTGCGACATGGAGTGCGGCCATGCTGGCGGGTGCCCATTTGCGGCTGAGCAGCAGCTTCCGTGGCCCGATCCACGAGGCAGGGAGGTCTCGGTGGGGGCTGTCGTTTCCTAACAGTTCGGAAAGCGGCCGGAAGTTGGTGCGCCCCTCCTCGATCGCACGAAAGTGAGAGGAAATATCGCCACCAAGCCCCGACAGGGCTCCGAGTCCGGTAATGGCAAGCGGCGTGTCGATGCGAGGGACTAGAACCGCAGCCGGACGATGCCAAGGAAATAGAAGCAGCCTACAAGCTGGGACGCTCCTCCTTGGGCGGTACCGGCGGAAGCTGCTTCTGAAGATCGGGAGGGAGCTGGCGGACGAGATCCGGCGGGATCTTTTCGTTGGTGGGCATTAGCTTGCCGGCATGGATCGCCGGGCCGCTTCGCGAACCGCCACCATCGGAGAGGCTGTAGGTGAGGTCGGTCGTGCCATTGAAGAACCACAGATGGCGGGGCGATTCGACAAAGATGAACCACGGGTCTGTGGGCGATGAGAGGGTCATGCCGGATGATCCCGACCCGCCGCTTGAGCCTCCGCCCGGTAGCTGTTCCATCGTGTCGATCGTCCATGAGATGGAGTTTCCACTCACCGTGACGTCCAGTTTCTGGGTGGTCCTTGCTTTGTGAGCCGACCACGTGCCTGCGGACCGGATGATCGTGCCGGCGATCAAGGTGTCGGGCGACGTTGCCACGGTGGAGGATGTGGTGGTCACTGTGGTCTTGTGGCAGCCGGCGGAAGCCGCAGCGAACGTCAGCAGAAGAAGTGCGATGCGCATCGAAGCATCTTTCCCACGAACTCCCCCACGCTGAACAGGGGAAACTGCGGAGTCATCAGAGCCACCTCGTTTTGTATCCTTTGCTCGCCCAGAGAGGGGACAAGAGGAAGACAGGAGGTCACGGAGAAAGGCAGGAGGATACGGAACAGAAGGAAGCGAAGGGAGCCGAGGCCGCCTCGCCGGGAGCGCCGGTCTTCAGACCGGCCCGAATGGTCCTTGGCAGCTGGTCTGAAGACCGGCGCTCCCGGGCCACGGAACTGCGTCGGAGACGCGGCGGGCCGGAAGTCAGGGGTCGGAGACCACCGAGGCGTAGCGCTCCCATTTGTCCTCCGACTTCCGACTTCCGACTTCCGACTTCAGACTTCCGCCACTGAAGACGAGCATCGAGGGACCATTCGGGCCGGTCTGAAGACCGGCGCTCCCGGGCAGATGCTGACCTCCATCTTCCATCCGCCTGCCATCCACGGATCCCAAAGTGAGGAAGCCCGGGCGGTGTCATTTCGAGCCGGGCCCGATCGCGTCACAGCATCTCCTCCACGAACTTCTGTTTGCTGAACAGCGAGAACTGGTCCGGCTCCTCGCCGGTGCCAAGGAAGCGGGGGGCGATGCCGAGCTGGTCGTGGATCGCCACGGCCACGCCGCCTTTGCCGGAGCCGTCCATCTTGGTGACGATCAGGCCATCGAGCGGGCAGGCCTTGTGGAATTCCTTCGCTTGCTGGAGCGCATTGGCGCCGGTGGTGGCGTCCACCACCAGCAGCGTGAGGTGCGGGGCGGTTTCGTCATTCTTGGCCAGCGTGCGTTTGATCTTGGACAGCTCCTCCATCAGATTGTGGCGGGTGTGGAGGCGGCCGGCGGTGTCGCAGATCAGATATTTCGAGCCGTCGGCGATGGCTTTCTGGTGGGCATTGAAGCACACCGACGACGGGTCGGCGTTTGGCTGGCCCTTCACGACCGGGATATTCAGCCGCTGGCCCCAGCGCTCGAGCTGCTCCACGGCGGCGGCGCGGAAGGTGTCTGCGGCGGCGAGCACGGTCGGCTGGCCGCGGCGTTGCAGCCAGTGGGCGAGCTTGGCGCAGGAAGTCGTCTTGCCCACGCCATTGATGCCCACCACGAGGAAAACGAACGGTTTTCCGTCCATCCGCGGCAGCAACGGCGGGGAATCGGCCGGCAGGCGACTGGCGACGTGGCGGCGCGCGGACTCGATCACGTCCTCGGGGGAGACCTGGCGACCGAGCCCCTGGAGCTCCTCGACGATGGTCATGGCGAGCCTTGGCCCGAGGTCGGCGGTGACCAGATCGGCCTCCAGTTCGTCCCAGTCGATTTCCGCCTTGTTCGAGAGCTTATTGTAGAGGGATTTGAAGAAGCCAGCCATGGAAAGTGGGGGCGGCTTCTAGCGGGCGGGGGCGGATGCGGCAAGCGCGGCGCGTTTTTGCAGTTGAATGCGGCCGCAGCATTGACGATGAATCGCCGCGCCCGTCACAAGACGAGGTTTTTCAATCATTATGCCCCAAGGAGGATTTAGACGAGGCGGCGGTGGCCGTCGCGGTGACCGCAATAGCCCGCGCGCCCGCAAGCTTGGACCAGACGGCGAAGAGAAGTCCGTGGAGGTCGAAGGCACGATTACCTCGGTTCTCGCTGGTACTCAGTTCCGTGTGCAACTTCAGAGCGGTCACGAAGTGCTCGCCCACATTTCCGGAAAGATGCGCAAGCGCTTCATCCGCCTGGTCGTTGGTGACCGGGTGAAAATGGAAATGTCTCCCTATGACGTGACCAAAGCACGGATCACGTTCCGGCTTGGCTGATCGCTTGGGCGGATGGGCTTACCGGACGAAATCGTCCGGGGTGTAGAGCTTCCGGTCCGGTCCGGCGCTGCGGAGTTCCATTTTCGTGGCGCTGAGCTGGTGGAAGAACCACGGGGTGCTCCACGGGTCGCAGAGTTCTCCGCTGGCGTTGACCGATGATCCGCCGGGGAGATCCAGCCGGAGCTGTTTCGCATTGTCGCCCAGCAGGGCGGAGGTGATTTCGGCATTGGTGCCGACTGGGTTGCCGCCCAAGGCCACGGCGTAGTCGCGGAGGACCGCCGGAGGGGCTCATCGACGGTTTCGGCGAGAAGCAGGTGGCGGATCTGTTCGCTTACCTGATGACGTTGAAGTGACAGAATTTCAACCGCAGATGGACGCAGAGGGACACAGATGAAAGGCAGGGATGGAAGACTTGAGTGGGACCGTGCACGGCGGAAGCTGGGACGACTTTTGCTGTCGCCGAACATCTTCAGGCATTCCGGTATTTCGGCATGTCTCTCTACCGGAATTGCCGGAGTAGCGAAGCGGGTTTGAAATTCGACGGCGGCGGATGCCTCGCTGTCGTGAAGCCCGGGGATCATGCTGACGGTTCTGATTCGTCGGTCTGAACGGGGCCTCTGGGACTACTCCAGAAACTCCAGTAAGCCTCTCTATACTGGTGTTACTGGAGTTCGCCGGATCTCCGGAAGCCGAGGCTGCTTTCTGGACTCCGCTTCTCCGGTATCTCTACCAGACCGGAGTAAAGGAGTTTGAGGGACTCAAGGCTTTGGAAGCCGCTTTCTGGTTTTGGGACGGTGCAGACGATGCGCCGAGCGTGCTGGTCCACCGCAGAAGCATCTGCAGAATGTTACGATGCGGGAACCCTCTGGTGATCCTCTGGTGTGATCACCGCCGGCAGGAAGCCGAGGCGATCGCAGCGGGATGAACGCAGATGGATCTCAGAATGGACTTCAAATCGAAGATTTGAACCGGTCCATTCCATTCCGAAAGCCCGGATCTTGAGTCGGGAACCGGAACCTTCCCGTGAATCTGCCTCCATCCCGTCCATCTGGGTTGGACTTAATCCTAGTGGAGGAGCCCTGGCTGATCGGCGCCTGCCTGGACAACTGGTCCGACCAACCAACCACACCATTCCGTGCGCCCCCCCATTTCCCATTGTTAGCTTTGCAATTTCAACGAATGAAATTCAAACCCAACCCATTCCTCTCCCCTCATTGCTCTCCTGCAGTGCGTGTGCGTGCTGCGCTCTCAGTGAGTGCCATCGCGCTGGCAGCGGCCGGCTCCTCAAACGCGGCACCCTGCGTATGGATCGGTAACACTGACGCGAGTTGGACCACCCCTGACAACTGGGACTTTACCCCCGTCAACGGCGACGATCTCATTTTCAATGCGGCCGGAACTGCGGGAACGACGTTGAACAATGACCTCACTGCGGTCACGGTGACCCTCGCCGGTATCACTTTCAATGCCCCCGCTCCGGCGTATCTCATCAGCGGAAATGCTTTCACTCTCAGCACTGGCATCACGAACAACAGCGCCGAGTTTCAGACCATCAGCGACGCGATCACACTCAGCGGAGCGACCACGTTCACCGCGCCCGGCGGCGGAGGGATATCGCTCGGCGCGATCCGAACCGCAGTCGGCAGCTCGATCGATTTGCCTGCGGCAACCCCACTCACCCTGGCGTCGCTGAACGGCGGCCCGGCCAGCAACAACCGGGTCAATGTCACTTCGGCCGGAAACTTGACGGTTACCGGAAGCTTCCATGTGAACAACAATGTCAACGGGGCCGCTTCCTTCACCCAAACCGCAGGGACGGTCACCCTTGGCTCCGCGGTCGATGATGTCGCTACCTTTGGCGAAGGCATTTCCATCGCCTTTCGCGCCGCCGCCACGACGCAGAATACCTACTTTCTCCAGGGCGGAACACTCAATGTTCCGAACGCCAATCTTTATGTCACGGTCGGCGGGGGTGCCAGAGCCTTGCTGAACATTACCAGCGGCACGGCCAACTTGCGCGGCATCGGGCTGTCCGGGACTTCCGCCACGGCGAATGGCTCGATATTGATTACCGGCGGTCGACTGAATCTGGGTGCCAACGGACTGGTCCGCGGGGCCACGACGGCAGGCACCGTTACCCTCGGCGCGGGAACCGTGGGCGCTCTGGCCGATTGGTCCAGCCCGGCGGCGATGATCCTGAACGATGCCATTGCCGGCGTCACCTTCAACACCACGGATCCAGTCGCCGCGGTGGCGCGGACGATTACTCTCTCCGGCGTTCTTTCGGGTGCGGGTGCGCTGAACACCGCCGGCCTCGGCGGACTCACGCTCTCGGGTCTGAACACCTACAGCGGAAACACCACCGTTAACGGAGGCACCCTCACCCTCGCCGACAACGCCCGGCTGACATTCGTCATCGGTGCCACCAGCGGAGCGACCAACACCCTCTCCGGTGCTGGAACGGTGTTCCTCAACGGCGATTTCGCCATCGATACCACGGCCGCTTCCGCCCTGAACAGCGGCAGTTGGACCTTGGAAAATGTCCCTTCGCTTCCCGGGGCCTACGGGACCACTTTCACCGTCCTCAGTGGCTTTGCCGACGCCGGAGGCGACAAGTGGACGAAGACCGACGGCTCCAAGCTCTGGACCTTCGACGAGACCACCGGAGTGCTCACCCTGGCAACCTCCTCCGGCTATGGTGCGTGGGCCGCAACCAATGCCGGTGGCGGCACGGCCAACGCCGACTTCGACAAGGATGGCGTCGCGAACGCAGTCGAGTATGTGCTTGGTGGCTCAGGGACCACGAATGACGCTGGCAAGCTGCCTGACATCACGATTTCCGGCGGAAACATGGTCTTCGAATTCGTGCGCGATCGGGCCTCAAAAACTCCCGACACCGTGCTCAGGATCGAGGTCGGCACAACGCTCGCCACCTGGCCCACAAGCTACACCGTTGGCGTGTCGCAGGAAGTGATGGTCACGGAGAACCCGAATGGAACGGACACCATCACTGCCAGCGTGCCCCAAGCGGGTGATACGGTGAAATTCGCCCGCCTCCGGGTGGATGTGACCCTCTGATCCATACCCGGCCGTTTCTACAGAGCCCTCCCGCGTCCCACGCGCGGGAGGCTTTTTTTGAGTACCGACGGACGTTCGGGTCCGACCTGTTTCCCGGTGCCTCGGGGGAGATCCTTTCTGAACCAGACGACCGCCTCAGAAAAGCTGACGGAGAGCCTCCCACCCGCCGCCTCGCCCTCATGCCCGACGTTCAAGGCTCCCTCACATCCAGTCGAATGAAGGTCCGGGGGGCGTCTGCAGGAAGCGGGATCGTGATCCAATCATGGTCACCCTGGTCGGCGATCTCGATGCTCTGACTCGAAAGGGTGTCAGCGCCCAAGATGATGTCCCGTTCCTCTGGCCAACTGCTCAGATCATCGCTGAATTTCACGGTAATGACGCTGTGCTCGCGAGCCCGTGAGTCGCGCCGGAAGGAATAGCGGAATCCCCCTTCCTCCGATGCTGCGAGCGCGGGGAGAATGGTGCTGTCAGGAATCAATGGATCCCCGCCAAAGACGAACTCCAGGCCGTTGGAAATGCCATCGCTGTCGGCATCGTCATTGAAGCCGGTTTGGCCTTCCGCCTCGAGCTGCTCCATCCAGGCGCCGAAACCGGCATCGCGTGGGACCAACTGGATCTCGCGGGCATCGTCGTCATACCGGATTTCCCAGCCGAGCGGCACAGTGGTCGCTGCGAACTTCCCGGTGCGGATGCCGGAGTAGGAAATCAAGACCCCCGGACTGGCCTCGGGAGCCGTGGTCACCACGATCTCCGCGCCGGCCACGCTCACATCCCCGGTGACGGAGGTGCGGCCTTCGGCCAGAAGGATGGCATCCTCAGCGAGGTCCAGCCTGCCGGTGGTGAAAGTGGACGTTGCGGCCGGAGCGAGCGTGCCTCTCGATTGCACGTTTACCGGGGCATGGATCGCACCGGTGCCGCGGAGCGTCCCCTTTTCGGCGACGGTGGTTTCACTGGCGAGGCTGCCTTCCAGCGACAAGGTTCCCTCCTCCACGGTGGTGGTCCCGGTGTATGAATTCGTACCGCCTAGCACCAGCGAGCCTCCGCCGGTCAGGGTGACACTGCCAGCGCCGGAAAGAATGCCGGAAAGTCTGATCTGCCGGGTTTCATCCGGTGAAGTCCCATCCGCGGTGTCGATGGCGATTCCCAGCTCAGCCCCGGAAAGGCTCATGTTCACCGCGCTCGACCAATCTTCCAGCGCTCCAAGCACCCCCGACTCCAGGCGGATCTCGCGCACCGCGCCGGCGGCCGGTGTGACCCAATGGTAGATTCCCCCGCTGCCGACATTCAATCGACCGCCGATGAGGTGCAGGTGTGCCACTCCAGTCGCGCTGGTACCCATGGCGATGCCTTTTAGATTCGCCGTGCCGCTACCCGAAACGGCGAGCGTGCCACTGCAGGCACCGCCGGCGCTGAGGATGGTGTTCGCGTTGGGGACATTCAATGTGCCGCCCGCAATCTCATAGCGGCCGATGCCTCCATTGCGGTGACCGATGTTCACTCCATTCCCCCAATCGCCGACCGGGGTGGAAAAGGTCAGCGTTCCGCTGCTTTGGGAAAAGGTGCCGGTAGCGGCATCTCCGATCAGCACGTTCCCCGGGAATTGCAGGTCCCCGGTATTTGCCACAGTCCCGCCGGTGATGGCGAAGGTGGTGAGAGTGAGGGGAAGATCTTCCTCATCCAGCGACAAGCGGCCAGCCCCGGCCTTGTTCAGGCGTCCCGTCCCGCTGATGGGATTCGCGATGTTCAAATCGTCAGACCGGTTGAAGGCGAGCGTCCCGTTCACTTCGATGGGCCCGGTGATGCTTCCCTGTGCGGCTCCGTTGCCGATTTGCAGGACTGATCCCGCGGCCACGAGGGACCCGCCTGCATAGCCGCTATCCCCGGTGAGCACCGTGGTGCCGGAGCCGGCCGTTTCCACTCGCCCGCTGCCCTCGATCGTGTTGCCATAAACGTTCGTCCCCGTGCGGGAGAAGCGGAGGATGCCGTGATTAAGCACCGCGCCGGACCCCAGAGTCGCCACGCCAGTCCCCAGCGCCCCGTTTCCCGCATTCGAGTTGCTGAGTTCGAGGACAGGTGTCTGCGCCGCCAGGCTGTCGATCCGGCGGTTGATGGACAGCTCGTGATCGTAGTTCGTATCCTGGGTAAGCTCCCAACTGAAGACACCCGCGAAGCCATTGCTCCTTGCGTAGTTGACCTTCGCATCTACCAGCTCCAAGCCGCTGAAATAGTACACGTGTCCGTTGCCGGGGTCGGTCCACTGGTTCGCCTGGGCGAGATCGACTCCTGCATTGCGCAGTTGGTTCCAGCTCCGCCATTTGTCGGTTGTCGAATTGCCCTGGGCGGTCATTCCGTACGACGGCAGCCCGATGCGGATTTGGGAGGCTCTCAGGCCGCGGTTGATGTAGGCAGACAGGCGGCTCTTGAAAGTAGCCAGGTCCATCGCATTCGACTGGGCGAAGTAGAACTGGATGTTCACGAAATCGACCGTATTCGCAATCGCCTCCACATACGGTTCATATTGCGAGCCGTGTGCATGGGAAGTGGAGACCACGATTCCCTGGGGCCGGAACTCATCGGCGATCGCCTTGACCGTCGCCCCGTAGTTCGCCGGGCTCACATAGGTTCCCGAGTTTGGCATGTCTTCCCAGTCAATGTCGATGCCGGTAAAGTTATGCGTATCCACAAGCTCATGAACCTGGTCGATGAATGCTTGCAGGCCCGTTGGATTTGACACGATGTGCCGGAGCGAAAAGACCCCGAGCGTCAACTTGGCATTGGGCGAAGCGCTTCTGATGAATGCCACCCGGTCGGCGAAATTTGCCGGCAGATCGAGGTGGCCGTCGGTGTCAGGCTCCATGAACGCGCCTTGGTTGAAGACGATGGCGGTTTCGAGTTGCCCGGCGGACTTGGTCGGGGTCGTGGCACCATAACGGTTTTCCACGAAGTAATCCGTTCGGTCGAAATGAATCACCGCACTGTGAGCGGTGGATGCATTCGCCGGAAGGGATTCAGAAAGGACGGTCGAGCTGCCGCAGGTGGCAGCCACGATCGCAGATGGCAGGAAGATGGAGATTCTCATAATTCCGCTTGTGGGAAAAGACGTGACGAATGCGGCGCGACGATTGGCGGGTGGCCGTTGCCCCGACCTGGAACTTTCCCCCTTGCTAGAGCTGCCCCGCCCAGGCGGGGCACGTCTGAAGCACTTCTCGCCGAGGCGGGACTTCTCGCCACCGAAACCTACCGGTCCTCAAACCCGACCAGTTTCACCGCCGCCATCTGGTCGGGAAAACCAACCGTCGGCAGGCATTTGCGGGTGATGCGCATTGAAGGGGAACTTTCGCCCAGCAGATTCATGAGAACATTGATTTTCCAAGGAATGATCCTCGCCACCATGATGGTGGTCAGCCAGGCCGCAACCGTGCTCATCGATGGGACGACACGGAACGGTGGGTTTGAGGCACGCGACTCTGCCGGGACCACGTATGCAAACGTCTCGGGGTGGTACAACTACGGTGCCGGCGTGGACACGACCGCGGTCATCAGCACACCCGCACGGACCGGAACCTCGGCAGGCATCGTGTCGCTTGCATCGCAACCGACGATCAACCTTGGCCACATCATTGCCGCAGGTGACACTTTCGACCTGCAGTTCTTCCATCGTGACAACAACGCGACCGGCAGCCCGGTCATCAGTTGGCAGATCTTTTACTACAGCGCCGAAGGTGACGTCGATTTCGACGAGGGAGCCAGCACCACCGGGGTGGCCTTGTTTTCCGGAACGGTCACTGGCACGGGTGCCTACCAATCGTCTTCCATTTCAACGACGGCCGCGGTGGAGGCCAGCGATGCCGGTGTGGGCAACACGCTCTACCTGCGATTCTTCCGCACCGCGGGGGACGGGCAGTTTCCGTTGATTGACGATGTTTCGCTCAGCGTTGTCCCCGAGCCATCCGCCGCATTGTTGGGCGGGCTGGGTGTGCTCGGTCTATTGCGCCGACGCCGGCCATAAAAATTTCGCCGCAACGGCATTACGCGCAGCCGGGGACCGATCGATCCCGGCTGTTTTTTTTTTGGCGTGGTGGGCGAGCCGTCCGGCAAGGCTCGCGCGACGCAGCGCTGAGGCGCACGCTGCGGTGCAGCATTTCGCGGAACAACATCGCCGCTTCCCTCTCTCTTCAGGGGGACACCTCCCTCTACTGACGGAGCCGCGTTATCAAGGCCGTTGCGTCTCACCCGACGGCCTTTCATCGCCCATGCCTTCCCCGCTTTGGGTTAGTAGGGTGGAGAAATGTGCGTGCACTATAGTCCTTACCTATATTCGTCCCTAACCAAGAATCTCAATGAAGCGCAACCTTCCCCTCGCTTGGTCCCTGACAGCCTTCCTTCCGTTCTTGTCACCGCTTCCGGCAGAGCAGCCGAAGTCGGTCGAGCGATGGGATGTGCTTGAGCTTACGCTGTCCGGGCCATCATCTGGGAACCCGTTCGTCGAGGTCCAGCTATCCGCCCGGTTCACCAAGGGCGAGGAGACCATCACCGTGCCGGGCTTCTACGACGGGGGAGGCGTGTATCGCGTCCGCTTCTCGCCTCCCGACCCGGGGCGTTGGACTTACACGACCCGGAGCAACCAGGCCGAGCTGAGCGGCAAGGACGGAAGCTTCGAGGCGACCGCTGCGACCGGGGACAACCACGGCCCCGTCCGGATCCGTGAGACCTTCCACCTGGCATATGCCGACGGCACGCCGTTCTTCCAGGTAGGCACCACCTGCTACGCGTGGACCCACCAGACGGACGAGCTTCAGAAGCAAACCCTCGAGACGCTGGCGACCGAGCCGTTCAACAAGCTCCGGATGTGCGTGTTCCCGAAGTCATACAGGCACAACGCCAACGATCCCACTACATTCCCGTTCGCACGCGCAGCCGACGGAAAGGCGTTCGACTTCGAGCGCTTCGATCCCGCGAACTGGCGGCACCTTGAGCAACGCATCGGCGACCTTCGGAAGCTCGGGATCGAGGCGGACCTGATCCTCTTTCACCCGTACGACCGATGGGGCTTCGCCGAGATGGATTCCGAGGCCGACGACCGCTACCTGCGATATGCCATCGCCAGGCTCTCTGCCTATCGGAACGTCTGGTGGTCGGCGGCCAACGAGTACGACTTCATGATCCCGCCGCTGCGGGACGGGCAGCGGGGCAACAAGCGCATGGAGGACTGGGACCGGATCCTGTCGATTCTGGAAAAGGAAGATCCGCACCACAGGCTCCGCGGCATCCATCACGCGTCCAAGTTGTACGACCACTCGAAGCCCTGGGTAACCCATGTAAGCGTCCAGCATAGGGACCCGAGCCAGATCCTGAAATGGCGTGAGAGGTTCCAGAAGCCCGTCGTGCTGGACGAGTGCCGCTACGAGGGGAACATCAGCGCCAGTTGGGGCAAGCTCACCGGCCCCGAGATGCTGCGGCAATTCTGGGTGGGCACTGTCTGCGGCGGATACGTCGGCCACGGCGAGACGCTGCGGCACCCGCAGGACGTCCTGTGGTGGTCCAAAGGGGGAGTACTCCGCGGGGAGAGCCCGCCGCGCATCGCGTTCCTGCGCAAAACGATGGAGGCCCTCCCTTACGCCGAGATGACTCCGGCCCGCTTGGGACAGAGCGCGTTCGCACTGTCAAAGCCCGGTTCGGTCTATCTCGTTTACGCGACGGCTGAAGGCCCTGTCCGCCTACAGATGGAGGGAGAGCGCGAATATGAGGTCGACGAGATCGACACCTGGAACATGTCGGCCAGAAAGCTCCAGCCCGTAAAGCCCGGGGAATTCAGCTTTACCGCCCCGCACCCTGACTACCTTTTGCGAATCCGCGTTCCCAGCCAGCAATAACAGCCCGCCGGCCCTGCAAAAGTGCTGCGGCCTATTTGCTGGGGACCTGCCAGTGGACGCAGGACACACTGGGGGGCACGCCCGGTCAGGCTCTAGGGGTGGGGCGGATCGACGCCAAGGCGAGGGACTTCGCGGTCCTCACGCCCCGCAAGTGGTTCGAGCGGTGGAATGTCCCGCCAGGACTCCCCATGCAGACCCCATGCACGTTTATCCCTACGGCGTGACCAAAGCACGGATCGCGTTCCGGCTTGGGCGATCGCCCGGGCAGATGGCTTACCGGACGAAATCGTCCTTAGTGTAGAGCTTCCGGTCGGGGCCGGCGCTGCGGAGTTCCATTTTCGTGGCGCTGAGCTGGTGGAAGAACCACGGGGTGCTCCATGGGTCGCAAAGTTCTCCGGTGGCGTTGACCGATGATCCGCCGGGGAGGTCCAGCCGGAGCTGTTTGGCATTGTCGCCCAGCAGGGCGGAGGTGATTTCGGCATTGGTGCCGACGGGATTGCCGCCCAAGGCTACGGCGTAGTCGCGGAGGACGAGCTCCATGCTGTCGATGGCGTCGCGGACGCGTTGGATTTCCTCGGGCGTGAGCAGCGAGAGATCGGTTGCCGGAGGAGGCGGGGGCGGTGGCTCGACGGGAGTGACGGCCGGTTCTTCGGAAGACGTTTCCGGTGCGGGCGGTGGCGGGTTTTTCGCCGCCGGGGGAGCCGGGGACGGGGAGGCAGGCGCCGGCTGTGATTCCCATGGCCGCCAGAGGGCAAGGCCTAACAGGAGGATCGCGACGACGGTGGCGACGAGGACTTTCATGGGAAACTACGGTAGGTCTCGTAGTTTCAGACCCGCATGAAGCCGAGGTCCGGCGTGGCGAAACGGCCGAGATTCGGGAAGACCACCGGCAGGTGGGCGGCATCCACGCCGAACCATTTGGCCATGGTGGCGCTGTATTCGTCCACGCTGGTGGTGGGGATCCAGCGGCCGGTGCTGGTGTCGTCGGGGCCATTGACGGTGAGCACCGGGAAGGTGCCGTAGGTCTTCTTGCCGATCACGGCGCCGGTGGTGGGATTGCCATTGCCACCGAAGATGAGGTGGTGGCTGCCCCAGCCGTGGTCGCTGCCCTGGCCATTGGTGGGGAAGGTGCGGCCGAAGTCGGAGGTGGTGAAGCCGACCACGTTATTCGCCAGGGCGGGATCGCCGATGTCGGGGTTAAGCGGGTTATTGTAGGCGGCGATCTGTTCGATGGCGGCCTGGAAGGCACCGATGGCCTGGCTGAGCGTGGCAAGCAGGTTGGCGTGGGAGCCGGTCACGGCGGCCTCCTCCTGGGTGCCGTCACCCAACTGGGCGGTGTGGGTGTCGTAGCCGCCGGCGGAGACGAAGAAGATCTGGCGCTTCACCTTGAGGTTTTTCCGGCCGGCAATGATGCGGGCGACCATCTTCAATTGATCGCCAAGGCCGCCGGAAGGAAAGGGCGTGTTCCAGACCCAATTGGCGGGAGCACCGGATGAGGTGGCCGCGACCGAGTCATTGAGAATGGCTCCCGCGATGATGGCATTATCAATGACATCACCGAAGGCGTCGGCCTGGAGGTTCTCTTGGTTTAGCCGGGCGATCCGGCGGATGACATTTCCCCGCTCCGCCGTCGAGGTGCTGTTAGAAGCGGCACCGGCCAAGGTGACAGCGCCACTGGTAGAGACGTGGAACTGCTGGACGGTATTGCCCACCTCGAAGGTATTGGCCCCGGCGATGCTGGTGCAGAGGGAAACCTTCGCCCGGTCCACCGGATCCTCGAGCAACTCGGTCTGGTACGGATGGAGATAGTCGGCGACGCGGCCACCCCAACCGCTGCGAGGCGGTTGGTCGGGCAGCGAGGTTTGCCAGTGGGTGACCTGATCGGAGTGGGAAAATAGCTGAGGCGGCAAGGCGACGAGTTTCTTCTGATACTGGACGCGGTTGGTCGGGAAGAGCAGCGGACCCACGTTGAAGAGCGTGGCCAGCTTGCCAGCCTGGAAGAGGTTGGCGAGCTGCGGGCAGCCGGGGTGGAAGCCGTATTCGTTGCCGTCGTTGTTCAGCGGTGAGATCGGCAGCAGCAGGGATTCCGGGATGAACAGATTCCCGCGGATCGCCGCATAGTTCGCATGCTGGGCTCCGCGCGGGATGATCAGGTTGTTGGCATCGTTGCCGCCGTTGAGGAAGATGCAGACCAGCGCCTTGTAGTCGGTGAAGCTGCCGCCGACGCCATTGCCTTGGGCGAGGGCGGAATTGATGAGCCGGAAATCCCGCAGGGTGGTGGAGATGGCGGCGGAGCCCAGTGCGGCCCCGCCGATG
This sequence comes from Luteolibacter arcticus, assembly GCF_025950235.1. Classification (NCBI taxonomy): domain Bacteria; kingdom Pseudomonadati; phylum Verrucomicrobiota; class Verrucomicrobiia; order Verrucomicrobiales; family Verrucomicrobiaceae; genus Neoluteolibacter; species Neoluteolibacter arcticus. The sequence continues at coordinate 169,281 of NZ_JAPDDT010000013.1, forward strand.
GTGCGGAAGAAGCTGCGGCGGGAGCGGAGGAGACGGGCGCGGTCCTGGTCGATGGTGGACATGACGTTTCGTGGTGTGGGCTCAGCGTTGGATCGCGTGCTCGGGGGAAACGGCGATGAAGTAGAGGACGGCGCGGATGCGATTCCTCCGGTCGGTCTCGGTGGGGGTGGCGGGGTAAGCGATGTAGCCGGTGCCGGTATTGATGGAGACGTAGTTATAGATCTCGTTTTCCAAGGCGGTGCTCGCCGGCCTGCCCATCAGGATCCCCGACAGCTCCTGGATCAGGGCGCGGAGGTTGGGGGTATCGGTCCAGTTGCCGGTGGCACTGGGTCGGGGACCCATCCACTTCGAGAAGTCCATCATGATGTCGTGCGCGCCACCGACGAAGCTGCTGAAGCCGTTCGTGTAGCCGGCGGTGAGGCTGCCGCTGCCGGTGGTGCTGGTCGTGTGGTAGATGCCGGCGAAGAGGAAATTCGCCTGGCGGATGACGTTTGTGTCGGAGCTGATCTGGAACTCCGGCGTGACGAGGCCGCTATCGGCAAGCAAGCCGGGGAACTTGTAGCCGGGCTCGAAGAAATTGAAGACGGTGGGAGCACCCAGCGGGGTCTGGCCCAGCGCGGTATCGGTATTTCCGACATTCCAGTCCGAGTAGCCGGAAACGACGGTGCCCGAGCGGTTCAAGATCGGAGCATGCGGCGCGGCATTGAAGGTGCCCGTGCGGTCAAGAGTCGTGGGCGGCGGGGTGGTTTCGCCCTCCCGCTTCAACGTGAAGCGGCGGGGCTCGGTACCAGCGACGGTATCAATCACATAGACCCCATCCGGTGGTGCCGGATTGCTGATCGCGATGAAGCTCATGGTCAACTTGCCACCCACCACCAGTCCCGGCAGCGTGCCGCAGGTAACGATCAGGTCCGCATTGTTCCTCAATTGCGAATAGCCGCCGCGGAAGACCGCGATGTCGATGTCTCCGGATCTCGCCGCGGTGGCGATGTCAGGGGCGGTGACGGTGAAGGTGGTATTACCGGTCCGCGTCACGGGGAAGATCCCGCTCACGAGGGTGCCCGCGATGCCGGTGCGGAAGCGCAGATAGGCCGATTGGCCGGTGGCGAAACCGTGATCGCCGGAGGTGGAGGTGACCGTGATGAGATTGCCATCCAGCGGCTGGCTCCAGGTGCCCCTGAAGATGTCCCGTGTTCTAACAGTGAAGCTGTTTGCGGGCGGCGTGGCGAACAGCGTGTAGTCGCCATCGTGGGACTGGGTGCCCGTCCCTGAGAAGCCGAGCAGGACCTTCTGGTTGTTTGCCAGACGATGGGCCATTGCCCCGGTGTTCACGGTGATCAGGCCGCCGTCCTGCGCGTAGGTTCCGGCGAAATTGTTTTCCGGGCGGAAGGCGCGGGCGAGCTGGGTGACGCGGACGACTGGTTCGCGCTGCTTGCCAAAGCCGGGTGCCTCGGTGGCTTCGAGCGAGCGGGCTTCGTAGTCGAGCAGGATGGCCTTGATGACGGCCTTCATGTCGCCGCGGACGCCGGAGCCATTGTCGTTGAACTTCTGAACCACGCGGTAAACGTAGCCGGGTGTCGGCGTGGACGTGACCAACCGTTGGATCAACTGGCTACAGAGGAAGGGCCCGATGTTCGGGTGTTGGAAGAGCTGGTCGTGGACGGCATCGAGTTCGAGAGCGGGCAGGGCTTGGAACTCCGGGTTGTTCGCGATCGGGGCAATGGTGTGGTCACCGTAGGGATTGAGCGGGGTGCCATTGAGCACCGGAATGCCCGGAAGGACGACATTGTTGAGCAAGCGCTTTTTCCCGGTGAAGTGGCAGGCCGGGACCTCACGCATGGGATCGATCCAATTCGACGTGGAGGGGAAGGTGGTCCTGCTGCCGGTGTAATTGTAGCCCCAGCCGGTGAAGACGTGGGCGTAGCCGATGATGGAGTCCTGGTCATAGACCGGGATGAGTTCGCCCTTCGAATTCAGCATCGGCGAGCCATCGGGATGCAGGCGGTAGAGGCCGAGCGAGAAGAGCTGCAGGATCTCCCGGGCATAGTTCTCATTCGGGATGCGACCGGCGGACAGGCTCGGCTTGTTGTTATTCAACATGTCGAGGTAGCGGCCCATCGCCGGATGCAGGGTCACCGCTTCCAGCAGGTCGCGGACATTGCCGAAGGAGTGATCTAACAGGACGTCGTAGTAATCGGAGATCGTGTTGGCGCGTTCGTCGAGCGGGCCGCTTTCGGAGATGACCATGATCTCGCTGAGTGCGAAGGCGATCCGCTGGCGGAGCTGATCCTCGCCCTGGATCGAGTTCTTCCACCAGGAGTTGAAGGAAAGAGTGCCGGGGTAAGTGTTGTTGTTGGGATTGGACACGTTCCGGAATTGCTCGACGTAGGGCAGGTGCCTGGTGGCCTGCTTTTCGAACTCGTCGTCGATCCACTCGTCGAAGGACGCCAATCCGGTCAGGGCGGTGATGTCGGCGCTGCTGGCACCGAACGTCGCCTGCTGGAGGAAGCGGGAGGCGGCGTTGAAATTGTCGTTCCCGGTGTCGTCTTCGGTGGTCCAATCCGGCGGGGCAGGCGGAGGAACGAAGGCAGGCGTGTTTCCAAGAACGACATGTTCAAAGCGGGTCAGCAGGTGGCCCGGCACGGTCGCGATCACCGGCGTCGCCTTCGCCATCTCGCTGGGCGTGAGCCAACCGACGGCGAGATGATCGGTGCCGCCGCTTTCCTTGTGGAGGACTTCCAGATAGTAGCGCCGGCCTGCTTCCAGATGGAGCAGGGGCGAGGGGGTGGCGGAGGTCCAGTCGGTGGAAGAAACCGGGGCGGTGAGCTCGGCCCGCTTCCAGGCATTCACCGGCTCCTCGTCATCGGAAAGGTAGAAGACGGCGGCTTCATCGGCGCGGAGGTAGAAGCGGTATTCGCCGGTCTCAGGGGCGGTGATGAATCCGCGGAGGCGTGCACCGTAGTCTTCGCCGCTGTCCGAAGGGGCCGCGAGGGAAGAAAGAATCGACGTGGAGTCGGGAGCATCCGCGACCGGGATCTGGGCGACACCCGAGCCTCCGACCTCGGTCCAGAGTTCGCGGGTGATGCCGCCGCTGGTTTGGAGGATGGTGATGTTCAGGAAGGCGGAGCCGGAGCCGGTGGCATTGGTCGCGGTCAGCATCACCTTCCATTCCCCGGGAGTCGCCGGCGTGCCGGTGATCAGGCCGGTGCTGCCCAGGGTGAAGCCGGGAGGCAGGTTCACCGCGGAGTAGGAGGTCGGGGTGGCGCTGGCCTTGATCTGATAGCTGAACGCGGGACCGCCGACGAACGTCAAGGCCTCGAAGGGCGCATAGATGCGCGGAGGAGCATTCGGAAAGAGGCGGTTCTGGGGGATTACTTGCCGAGTGGAAATGCTGGCCGATTGCCAGGACAGGATCGCCTTGTGGCCGCCGGTGTTTTGGTAGTGCTCCAGCACGATGGGGTAACGCTTGCCTGCCTCGAGCGAGACGACCGCGGACGCACCGTTCTGGGTCGGCACCACGGGCGGGTTCTCCCAATCGGTGTCTATCAGAGGATAGGGGGAAGTCGTGGAGGCAAGTGGGAGGAGCTGCCCATTGACCCACAGGCGGCACATTTCGTTGGCATCCACGTGGAAGGTGTAGGCCTGCGAGTATTCCGGCAGGACCTCGCCTTCCCAGCGGCTGGAGAAGTGGATCGAAGCCCCGCTGACAGTGATCGGGCTACCGGGCCACACCGCGACGTCGCTGTTGAAATTCACCGTGGGATCGGTCCGAGTGAGCACCGGAACTCCCGTGAAGTAGGGAGTGTTCAAGGTGGGCGTGGTGGTGGGCGGTGGATTGTTCGGATGCTTCCAGAAGCTGGCCAGCAGGCCGGTGCCGATGGGTTGCATGCCATCCTTGATCAAGACGCCGGCGGTCACGGCGGCTCCGCGCGAATAGGCGGCGTCCGCCTTCACCGAAAGCACGGCCAGCTCGTCGGACTCGGTCAGGATGTCCGCCACCGGGATGACCGGCACCATCACTTCGGTGGAGGCCAGCGGGACGGCGACGGTGGTGGGCACGCCGGTATAGTCGGTGGCACTTGCGCTGCCACTCGATTCGAGCTTCACCAGCACTCGTCCGATGCCACCGCTGCGTCGCACGCGGAAGCTGGCGGAGTCGGCGGCTGGACCTGAGGTGGGCTCGGTGGCCTCGGCGTCGGCGGTGGTGATGGTAATGGTCGACGTGGCCTGCAGCGCGGCCGTCAGGGCGGCCATGTCATTGCCAGCGTTGGGATTGAAGCCGGTCTGGATTTCTTCCCAGTCGGTCAGCCCGTCGCCATCGGTATCGACGTCCGCGACGATCACGCGAAAGAAGGCCGTGGTTGCCAGCGGCCGGGGAGTGGTGACGGAAAGGTCGCCAGCGACACCGGCATGCTGTCCGGGAAGAGTGACCCAGGAACCCGCGACGCTGGGGGTCTCGCTGCTCTGGACCTGGTAGCGCTTGCCGGCTTGCGACGGCCACTTCAAGAGCAGATTGGCACCTTGCGGAATAATCTGGCGAACGGCGAAGAAATCACTGCCGGCCTGCGGGTCGGTGCCGGCTTCGGATTCCTCCAGGTTGGTACGTCCATCACCATCGGAGTCTTGGCCCGACGTGATGACTGCCGGACCAAACTTGGATTCCCAGACATCGCTGAGACCATTCGAGTTGAGGTCGAGGTCGGCGCGGGAAATGGCAACGAGACACAGTGCCAACGCGGCACGGCGAAAATTACGGTACATGGCGGCTGGTTTTATTGGAAACCGATCCGCGGGGGGACGCGTCAGCCGGGACGGTGAAACGTCGGAACGAAGAGGACACCTCATTCAATGCCCATTTCGGATGCCTCTGGCGAGGGGAAAGTCGCGGAGCGGCGAAATTCAAGAATTGCGAAATGCATGCTTGCCTCCATCCGCGGTGCGGAGAGGTAGCGTTTGGTGGAGCTTCACCCCTCCGGCCTGTCCAAACCGGAGGGGTGAAAAACACCATGTCGAATTCAAGAAACCAGTGGGCCTTTGAAAAATTAACCTAACGACAAGAACATAGCGGATTCCCACGGTTTCGCGATTCCCTGATCGCGTAGGTCGCTGCCGCTTACGGCGTGAGCCAGACGCGCAGGGAATAGAAGGCGCGGGGAGGAGTTGCCGGAGCCGAATAGGTGACCGGCTGGTTGTTTCCAATGATATCCGCGAAGCCAGAGAGCGGCGTCCACGTTCCGGAGCCCAGGTCCGTGCGCGTCTCCAGCGAGTAGTGCCGGGTTTTCCCGGCATAGCCTGCACCGCTGGCCTGCCGCGCGGTGAAGCCGAGGGAAAGGTTGCTGCCACTGGCAACCGCGATTGTTAGAGGCGAGGGGTCACGGGTGAGCGCCGGAGTCCCGAAAATGTACTCGTCTTGGTTGGTGATGCCATCGGCATCGGGATCGGCGGTGGGGCCTGAAACCAGCGGGTTTGCGAGTTGGGTGGCATTGAACTGGCTCGCCTTCCATTCCCCATAGGGATCGGCAGGGGCATTCACCGTCACGATCGCCGTGTTCGAATTGGCACCGCCGGCGGCATTGGTGGCTCGCGCCCAGTAGCTCGTCGTCGTTGTTAGAGCGGGCGTGGTGAAGGAGGTTGAGGTCGCACCGGCAACGGGGTCGGCCATCGAGGGGGATGTGCCGCGATACCACTGGATGGAAGGCGAGGTGCCGGAGGCCGCCACGGTCAGGGTGGCGGTGGTGCCGCTTGGGATCGTGGTGGAGACTGGCTGCGTGGTGATGGTTGGCACCGTGGCGATGCTGACCGTGGCGGTACTGGAATCTGCTGCCACGCCATCCCGAGTGACGCGGACCCAGTAGTTCGTGGCGGAGGTCAGGTTTGGCGTGGTGTAGGTGGAGGATGTGTTGGCCCCCGGTGCCAGATTGGTGGTGGAGCCAGAGGCGCCCCGATACCAGCGGTAAGTCAGGGTGTTCCCATTCGGATTCCCCACGACAGTCAAAGTGGCCTTGGTGCCGCTCGCGATCGCGACCGACGCGGGGTGATTGGTGATGATCGCGGGTGCGATCTCGAACAAGAACTCTTGGGGAAAAGAGGCACCGCCTTGGTTCTGCAATTCGTAGGCAGTTACGGTGACCGTAGTAGAACCTTCCTCGGTGGGGGTTCCGCTGATGACGTGAAAGTAGGGGGTAGGCGGATTGGGAGGGGGAACGTCGCCGTGATCCAAGCCCGGCGGAAGTCCCGATACCGACCAGCTCACCTTGTCGTTGCTCGGTGTGCCAACGACTTGGAATAGGAAGTAGAGAGGCACTCCAGCAGTTCCGGTGACAATCTGCGAATTCTCGTCGGGATAGGTCTGCACGATCTCAGTCGCCCCGGTGACCGTATCGTAGGCTCCCAATCCTGCGACGGTCGCCACCACCCATTTCGTCGCTTCGCCCAAGCCCGCGCCGCCGAGAAGCTTCGCCTCGGGAAAGAGCATCTGCACGATCGGCGAGCGCTGGAACAGCAGCACCAGCGAGCCGAGTTTCGACGTCAGGACCCGGCTGCGGACGGCATGGGAAAAGCACTTCATCGCGATCAATTGCAGCCGCACCCTCCACCACCGACGCCACCGCCGCCGAAGCTGGCTTCGCGGGAGAAGTAAGCGTGGTCGGTCATGGCCGTTTCGAGCGGGTCCAGGCTGTCCGCCATCACGGGCTTGGCCAGCGTGCCGCGCTCGTAGGGCTGGACCCGCACCAGTGCGGGCGAGCAGGCGGGGAGCACGATGGCGGGGATCAACAGGATGAGCCGGTTCATTGTTCTAACAGAGCTTCGATTTCCTTCACGTATTCAGCCTCGGTCTTGGCGCCCTTGAAGCCGCTGTGGACATGGCGGATCACGCCCTTGCGGTCGGCGATGTAGCTGGCGGGCATCGTCGGCGGCTTGAAGAAGGCGGCGGCCTTGTGGGTGGAGTCGTGGACCAGCGGGAACTTCGCGCCCATCTTGGCGGCGAATTTCTGGTGCTTGTCGGGCGCGTCATCGACACCCACGCCGATGATCACCAGGCCCTTCGCGGCATACTTGTCGTGGAGCCGGTTGAAAGCGGGAAAGGAGGCCTTGCACGGGCCACACCACGAGGCCCAGAAGTCCACGATCACCACCTTGCCCTTGGTCTCGGGGAGTTTGGCACCCGGGATCAGGGTCGAGAGCTTGGGCATGGTCTGCCCGACTTTCGCGGGCTCGGCGGCGAGCGTTGAAAGGGTGGCGGCGAGAATGACGGCGACGAGTTTCATGCGGCTTTCACGAGGTAACTGCCGAAGGAACGGCTCCCTTCGATTCCGGTTTCGGTCTGGGCGCAGACCTCCACGCCGCGGGCAAGCGAGGCGAGGTGCAGGCCTTCGCGCACGCCGAGGACGAATACGGCCGTGCTGAAAATCCCTGCTTCCAGGCAGGTCGGGCCCACCACGGTGACCGCGCGCATTCCATTGGCGACGGGCCAGCCGGTCCGCGGATTAAGAATGTGCCCGTAGCGGACTCCATCATGAGTGAAGTGGCGGGCGTAGTCGCCGGACGAGGAAACGGCACGGCCGCTGATGGCGAGACCGCCCCAGCATTGCCCGGGGTGGCAGCCATCCTCGATGCCAACGTGCCAGAAGGGATGCCTGCCATTTCCGCCCATGGCGAAAATGTCGCGGCCCAGATCGATCAGCGCGTCGGTGATGCCATGGGCGTGGGCGGTCCGGGCGAGGTGATCCACGGCATACTCTTTCCCGAAGCCGCCGAAATCCAATCCCATGCCGGGCAGGGGCAAGCGCACCGCGCCGGGGCGACGCTGAACCTTTTGCCAGCCGGTCAGGGCGAGCGCGTCCTTCACCTCGGCCCTTGAAGGCAGCTTTAGGTGGACTGTCTTCCAGTCCCAGACGTGCAGGAGCGGCAGCAGCGTGGGATCCAGAATGCCATTGGTCCGCCGGTGAAGATTGTCCGCCAGCGTCAGCATCTCCTCCATTTCCGCGTCGATCTCGGTCCAATCACCGCCGGCCGCGTCATTGATGCGGGAGATCAGCGAAGCCGGCCGGTAGCGCGAGAACTTCGCCTCGAAATTTCCCAGCCACTCGAGTGCCTGTGCGGCAAAAGCGAGGGCGGCCCGGTCGTCCTCCAGCTGGAACCTGACCGAGCAATTCGTCCCCAACGCCCGGAACTCCAGCCGGCGGACACCTTGCGGGTCCGGCTGGAGTGGAAGAGCGGGTGGGGCGGAAGTCATCGGGCTAAAATGCTGCGTGAATCCCGAAAGTCCAGATGTCGGCATCTGCGTAGGCTTGGTCCGGGGACCGTTCCGAGGGTCCCCCGGTGCCGCCCATGACGTAGCGCTCGTAGGCGGCGGAGAGCCCGAAATGGTCGTTGAACTGGTAGTTCAACCTCAGGCCACCGCTGATGGAGTCAAAGGACGAAAGGCGATAGTCGGCAGAGTAGTTCGGGCCGCTTCCATCGGGAAAGGTCGGCGGCTTGCCGGAAAATCCATCCAGTGAGTTCGTGAAGAAGTCGGCGGCGTCCTGATGGTAGTAGCGGATGAAGGGCACCGCTTGGAAGTGATCGCCGATTTCCTGCCGCCATTCGATCTGCACCGTCTGGGAAAGGATGCCGAAGTCATCGTGGGAGAATCGCACCACGCCATCCAGCGCGGCGTCCAGCGGCTCGAAGTAGTGCCTCGCACCCAGTCGCAGCACCTGGCGGAATCGTGAGTCGGGCCGGTTCTCGCGGAAGACATTGACGACAGGGATCTCGATCGGGCCGCCGGGGCCGGGGATGATGATGACCGTGGTTCGCTGCACGAGCTTGTAGGGGTCGTTCAGGTAACCCTCTGCATAGCCGAGCGTGAGGTTTGCGGAGACCATGGTGTCCTTGCCGAGGATCTGGCTGACGCCGGTGAAGAGGTCGTAGCTGTTCTTGTCCTGATCGCCGAGGCCCGCGACCGCCACGTCGTCATCGAGGTAATTGAAGCCGAAGCGGAGCGTCGTGTTTTTCTGGTTCAGCTCCCAGGTGTCGGTCAGTGCCACCCCGCGGGAAATGTAGTCGTCCTCGCTGCTGTAGGAGAACTCGATCTCGGCCCGGTGATCGCCGAATTGCCGCGAAACCGCGCCGAGAATGCCTTCGCGCACGTCCTCGAGCTGCGCGTAAAACGGCTGCACGCTGCCCGGGAGAACTCCGGTCGGGGAGGCGCCGCTGATTGCGTCGTGGATGTATTGGAAGCGAATCGCGGTCTCGTCGTTCAGCTCAATGCGCCCTCGCAGATACTCGGCCTCCACGCGGATGCGGTTGTCGTCCTCCTGGTAGAGTTGGTAGCCGTAGTCGTACTCCTGGGCCGGGATTTCGATTTCCCCCTCCGCCCTCAGGGTGGGGGACAGCAGGGTAGCGAGGAGTAGCGGTGGTCGGGCGCGCATCGTGACGGTTTTCCAAGCGGCAGTTGTTCCAATTCTGAACGCTTGGTTGACCATTTATCGAAATGAACTTCCGAAAGCAAACCATCGTGCGAAGCGGCGCAAGTTCGCCAGGTTTCCTTTCGTTTTGGTCGGGTTAAACCCATGAAGATCCTGCTGACTGCCGTTGTTTCCCTTTCTGCCGTGCTGGCTGCAGCCGCGGCGGAGCCCAAGCGCATCCTCTTCCTTGCCGGGGATAACAGCCACGCGTGGGGCCAGCACAAGCACCTCGCGGGCAGCACCTTGCTGGGTGATTCGCTGGAGGAAACGCCGGGCATCGCGGCAAAGGTCGTCACCGCCTGGCCGGACGCCGCGACCCTGGCAAAGGCGGATGCGCTGGTGATCTATGCCGATGGCTGGCACGCCCACCCGGCGAATGACAAGCTGGCCGAGCTCGAGGCCTTCATGAATGCGGGGAAGGGGCTGGTCGCCCTGCACTGGGCCACCGGCATCCAAGCGGCCGATCCGGAAGCGAAGGAGCAGGGCGGAGACCCCCGTCGCAAGCAATGGCGGGAGCTGATGGGCGCAGACTTCGAGGCCTACCATGCAATCAGTAATTTCTGGAAGACCGACTTCGCCGGGGCGCTGGGCCACCCGGTCTCGCGGGGCGTGAAGCCGTTTTTACTCTACGACGAGTGCTACTTCCACCTGCGGGAGAGCGACTCCGCAAAGGTCGAGCGCATTTGGAAAGTCCAGCCGCCGGCGGAAACCATCGAGCCCGGCCTTTCACCGTATCGGGGCAACGACCACGCCCGTGCCTCGCTCCATGAGCGGAAGGAAGAGCAGTATGTCGCCTGGACCTTCCCGCGGCCGAAGGGCGGTCGCGCCTTCGGCTTCACCGGCGGGCACTTCCATTGGAGCTGGGCGAAGGACGACGCCCGCAAGCTGGTCGTCAATGGCATCCTCTGGAGCGCCGGTGGCGAGATCCCCGCCCGAGGCCTCGAGTCCAAGACGCCGGACGCCAAGCGGATGATGGCCGGCCTGCCGGACAAGAACCCCGACTGGACCGAGGCCGCGCTCCAAAAGGCGCTCGACCGCGCGGCGAAGGGCGAGACCGTGCCGTGGCTCGATTTCGCCAACAAGCCGCTGCCGGAGTGAGGGCGTGGGAAAATGGTGTTAGGTTTGCTGACCTGTTCCGGAGGGCATGAAGCACCCGCTCCCGCTTTGGTGAGAATCGTGGTCGTCATGCAGCCTCGATCTTCTCTCCATATATCGGGCCTTCAGCCCTCCCGATGGTCTACGTGGCAACCCCGCACGTTGGGCGGGGCTGAGGGATCGCGCCCCGTTTGGGGCTGAAGAAACACGAGGATGGCACCTTAGTGGACGATAGGGTCTCCCGTGGGGCTGACGACCACGAGGGGGCGCTTCCTTGATCTGAGGTGAACTAACAGATCTGGCGGAGGGCACAAAAAAAGCCGGACCCCGTGAGGAGTCCGGCTCTCCGCAAATGAATGCGGGGAAATGGAGGAAATCAGGCGCGGCTGATGTAGCTGCCGTCTTCGGTCTTGATGATGAGCTTCTCGCCTGGATTGATGAAGAGCGGGACCTGAACGACGAGGCCGGTTTCCATGGTGGCCGACTTGTAGGCGTTGTTGGCGGAGTCGCCCTTCACGCCTTCCGGCGATTCGGTGACGATCATTTCCATCGAAGGAGGCAGCTCGATATCGGCGACGAGGCCGTCGGCGAAGAGGAGGGTGTAGGTGTTGCCCTCGATGAGATAATTGCGCACGGCGTCGATGATGTCGTCATGGATCGCGACGTCATCGTAGGTCTCGTTGTGGAGGAAGTGGTAACCACCGGAATCCTTGTAGGAGTACTCGTGAGGGATCCGCTCGAGCAGCACCGAGTCCATCGAGTCGTTCGAGGTCAGGCGGAGGTTGGAGACCTTCTTGTTGCTGACGCTGCGGATCGACATGACCACGTAGGAGGCCATCCGCGGCGGCGTCTTGAGTTCGTGGGAAATCACGACGCAGACGTCGTTGTTGTGACGGACGGCGTGTCCCTTGCGGAGGTTGATTGCGGGCGTGCTGGCCATGATGTGGACGGGCGGAATAGGCGGAGAGAAGGCCGCGTGCAAGCGTGGAGTGCCTGCGGGAATCCAGCGGCCGAGGTACGAGGAAGAGAGTATCCCGCGGCAGACTGCCAGCCGCGCAAGGGGACAGCTATTCCCGGGATCGGCAGAGGAATCTGTCTGACATCTCGGGTGTTCGGGTGTTTCTTGTGATGTAAGGCTTTTGTGTCAAGGGGGTTATGATTTCCTTGGTAAACGCGTAGGTTCACGGATTTGCAGCGAGGCGCTACACCTTGCCGCTGGATGGCGATTTTTCCCCGTCATCCAGCAACCCAAGAACCTATGAAACCCAGTTCGCATCGAATTCTTCCCCATACGCTTGTTGTCTGCGCCGCTCCCTTACTCGCTTCCCTCTCCGCCAACGGCCACGTCGTCTCGACCAACGAGTCCAATAAAACCGGCGCGTGGACCCTGCCCGCCGGCCCCAACCTCCTGACAGGCGTCACGCCCTCGCCGGCGACCGTGGCGGTTCACGAGGTATCCAACGAGAATTGGAGCACGGTGATCGATGGCACGCTCGGCGATGTGCTGGGCTCGCCGGGGACCAGTTGCACGCCGAGCAATGGCGATACCGTCACCTTTCCCCTGGACCTGACCGGGCATCCGGGTGGCCGGAATATCACTTCGTTCGACTCCTACTGCACGTGGGTCAACGGCGGCCGGGACAACCAGGACTACACCCTCCAGTACTCGACGGTGGCCAATCCGGCGGTCTTCATCAACATCCACACGCCGCGCCTTCAAACGCAGACCACGGGGGGAGATCGCTCGACCCACCAGCGTCTGACCGACACCTCGGGATTCCTGGCGACTGGCGTGCACTCGATCCGGCTCATTTTCAATGCGCAGGAGAATGGCTACGTCGGCTACCGCGAGTTCGTGCTGCAGGACGCGGCCTCCGTCGTTTGTGTCTCCAACGAGAAGAACAACGACAACGTGTGGATCCTGCCGCCCGGTCCCAATCTCCTCACCGCTCCGGTCACGACGCCGGCGGTGCACGAGGATTCATCGAACACTTGGGAAACCACCCTCGACGGCAGCGTGGGCAACCACAACTCGACGGCGTCGAGCGTGACTCCCACCGATGGCTCTTCGGTCGTATTTCCCTTGGATTTGGCCGGGCATCCGGGAGGGCGGAATTTGGTCTCCTTCGACTCCTATGCCGCTTGGTCCAGCGATGGCCGCGATGACCAGCACTACACGCTGGAGTATTCCACGGTGGGGGATCCTGCGACTTTCCTTCCCATCACCGCGGTGGCCGCCCACAGCGAGTATGTGAACGGTCCACGGCGTGCCACCCATTCCCGGATCACCTCAAGTACCGGCACCTTGGCAACCGGGGTTCACTCCGTCCGCCTGACGTTCAACGGGCAGGAAAACGGCTTCGAAGGCTACCGCGAATTCATCGCCCGCGACAGCCCGTTGCCGGTGGTTCTCACGCATGAGTCTAACAACACGGATGCCTGGACGCTGCCGATTGGCACGAACCTGCTGAGCAACACCCTGCCAAAGACGCCGCCCACTGCCGACGGCTTCAACCACGGCAATGGCGACATCACGAACTCGGATTGGACGATCCTTACCGACGGCCTGCTAGGCACCCCGGGAAACCAATTCAGCTCCGTGGCACCCTTGAACGGGGCCTCGGTGATTCTCCCGCTGGATACCTCGGCGAATACCAATGGCTACAACATCAGTTCGTTCGACTCCTACTGCTCATGGGGCAACAGCGGGCGCGACGATCAGAACTACACGATCTCTTACTCGGTCGTGGGGAGCGAGGCAACGTTCATCCCGCTTCAGGTCGTGGTGAACCACACCATTGATCCGACCAATTCGACCCACACCCGGCTGACCGCCGCCTCCGGATTCCTTGCCACCAATGTGGCGGCCGTGAAGATCGATTTCCAAGGTCAGGAGAACGGCTACACCGGCTTCCGCGAGTTCATCGCGCTGGGCAGCGCCGTGCCGTTGGCCGGCTCGTTGACTTGGTCGGGAACAGGCAGCGCCAACTGGATCAACGGTCCGGACAACAACTGGAAGGACGGCACCAGCGGCTTACCGGCGAACTTCACCAGCCTGGCTCCGCTCACCTTCGACAGCACGGGCATCAATCCGAACATCAACCTCCCGGCTGCGCTGACGGCCGCGGACGTGACCTTCGTCAATGATGCCGCGCACCCCTACACCTTCGGCGGAGCAGCGCTCACCGTGACCAACGGGCTGACGCTTTCCGGGGCAGGCAACGCTTCGTTCGGCAATTCCGTGCAGGCCGCTAGCATCACGGTCTCCGGCACCGGCAACCTGACGCTTGCGGGCAGCAACTCCTCGCTGACTGGGATCGCCTTGGTAAGCAATGGCACGCTGACCCTTGCAAGCAATGATGCACTCGGTGCCGCGTCGCTGGTCCTCACGGGAGGCACTGCCAGTTTCACCTCCGCCCTGCCGAGCGTGAGCAGCCTCTCGGGAACGAGTGGAGCGATCACGCTGGGTAACGCTGCGACCTCCGCCGACACGGATCTCCAGATCAATGTGGCCACAGCGCTAAGCTATGCCGGATCGATCAGCGACGCTTCCGGCACCGCGAATGGCAGGCTGACCAAGAGTGGCTCGGACATCTTGACCTTGAGTGGAACGAATTCCTACACCGGACCCACCACCGTGACCGACGGGACGCTCCGGCTGAACAACCGGCTCTCGCTCTACAACGGCAACACCGCTGCCTGGACCGCGTCGAACATCCTGATCCAGGGTTTCTCCGAGCTCAACTTGCGGGTCGGAGGTGCCGGTGAATTCACAGGGACCGACGTGGCTGCGCTGAATACCGGAGGCTTCGATGCGGATGCCATCCTGAGCCTCGACACCACGAGCGGGAACTACGAGATATCCTCGAGTATCGGCGGGAGCATCGACATCCTGAAGAAAGGCCCCAACACGCTGACGCTCTCCGGCAGCAATACCTTCACCGGCAGCCTCGTGGTGACTCAAGGGACCATCGCGGCGGCGAATCCTTCCGGCACTTCACTTCCGGGCGATCTGGAGGTGGGTAATTCCACTTCCAACGCATGGGTGAACATGCTCGCCAGCAACCAATTCGGCCCGACCTCGCTGATCCGCTTCGACACCGGTCCGGGCACGATCAATGGCAAGGTGCAGCTCCGCGGCACCAACCAGACCGTCGCCGGCCTGGAGAGCTTCACCAATAACCGGATCGCCATCATCCAGAACGATGAGACCACGACTCCGGGTTACACGGTCAACCCGGGACCCGCCACCCTGACGATCAACACGCCTGTGGACGCGGAGTACACCTTCCACGGCATCATCCGCAATCAGGACGGTGGTGCGGTGTCACTGGTCAAGACCGGTCCCGGCAGACAGGAACTCATCAATGCCGCGATCCAAGGCCATAGCTACAACGGTCCGACCACGATCTCGGAGGGTACTTTCCGGCTGAACTTCTCGGGTGGGAACTCGGGCTTCAACTCGAACATCACCATCGAGGAGGACGGGATCTTCAACCTCCACTCGACGGGCACCGGCTATGACTTCAATCCGATCATCTCGGGTGAGGGAAGTCTGCTGGTGACGGGCGGTATTCCGGCGGCTCTGACCAATGGATTGAATTCCTGGACCGGGGGCACGACGGTCGATGGGGGATTCTTTGCCCTCAAGACCGTCAATGGGGACGACATCGGCCAAGGGAACGCCCCCGGCCAGACTTGCGTCGGTGGAGCCATGACTCCGCTGAACGTGATCAACGTGATCAATGAGGGAACGCTGTCGCTGGACAATGCGGCACCTCTCGGGAATTCGCCGGTCTTGCCGCAATTCGCTCCGACCATCCTCATCAACGAGGGCTGCAAGCTCTACGGCGGGACCAACACCGTGGCCTTCGTTTCGAATATCACCCTGGACGGTGGCGAGATCGACCTCACTAACGGTGCGGCCACCGGTGCGTTCAACACCAACCTCTGCTTCGTCGGAACGCTGGTCGTGGGCGGCAGCAGCATCTTGCCGTCCTCGATCTTCACCTCGGGCACCGGTGACAATGCGAACGCGTCCCTCGGATCGGCCGGCTTGCCCGGAACGGTGTTCCAAGTGGCCAACGTGACGGGTAATGCTGACGCCGACCTCACGGTTTCCAGCATCCTCCGCAACGTCGGATCGGCCGTCTCGCCGCTCACCAAGACCGGCCCCGGCACGATGACGCTGACGGGTGCCAACGTTTACACCGGCGACACCACCGTCTCTGGCGGTGAACTCGTGGTGAATGGAGTCTCCATCGCCGACACCAACAAGCTGGTGCTCGACGGCGGCAAGCTCGGCCTTACGGCCAATGAAACCGTGGGAACGTTGTTCTTCGGTGGCGCGCAGCAGCTTGCCGGCACCTACGGCAGCACCGATTCGACCGCGACCAATAAGAACAACGACCGCTTCTCCGGATCCGGTGTCTTGACCGTGACCTCCGGGCCGGGTGTGAGCTATGAAAGCTGGGCCTCGATCATCCCGAATCCGGCCGACCGCGACCGGACTGACGATCCGGATGGTGACGGCTTCGAGAACCTCGAAGAGTTCCTGTTCGGCACTTCGCCGATCGCCACCACGGGTTCGCTGGCACAGGTCGAGAAGACCGGTTCCGGTATGATCGTCCGCTGGAACCAGCGCGCGACCGGCAGCAGCGTGTATGCCCTTCAGGAAAACACGACCCTAGTAAGCCCATGGCCCGCCAGCCCGGCGACCATCAGCAACGACCCGGTGCAGGACGTTCCCAACTATGTGCGCAAGCAAGCGGTCATCCCGGTGGACAGCGTCCGCAAGTTCGTGCGCGTGGAAGCGACAGAATGATCTCTCGATTACTGCGACTCTAGTAGTTGCGGCAACCTGAAAACGCAGGCTCCCGGAGTGCCCTAAAGCGCTCCGGGAGTTTTTCTTTGTTTCGTTACACGGCTAGCACCGGAATGCCATAGTCTGCGAGAACCCGGTCACGAGTTGCGAGCGTGAGGCTTTCGAAGTGGCACTGCGCAACCAAGGCCCGGTCGAAAGGGTCTCCATGGATCTCCGGGAGCGCGATCGATTGCATGGCATGCGAAGCAGTGAAGGGAAGGGACTGGATCCCGTGTTCGCCCAACATTTCGTGGAAGGCGAGGGGCAGGCGCAGCTTGCCCTTGGAGACCTTCAGGCCGAGCTCCCAGATGGACACCGCGCTGGCGAACACCGCATTGGCGGGATTCGAAATTTCGGCCCTGGCTCTCGTAGAAAGCTCCGAGGGATCATCCATCCACCAGAGCAAGGCGTGGGAATCGAGAAGGATTCTCATTTCTTCCGGCGCGTTGGTTCCTCCTCGGCGACCTTAGAGGAATACCGTTCCTCGGGAAATAGCGGGGTCTTGGTCATCGCATCCGTGAGCTCGGCATCCGTCTCCCAGCAGTCCGCCGCTTCCCAAATTTGGCCGGCCAAAAATCCACCGGTCCGTGGCGCGGTCTGCGCGGAGTAGGGGACCAGCTTGGCCACCGGTTTGCCGGCCTTGGAGATCACGATCTCCTCGCCCGTAGCCACCCGCTCAATGAGCTTGGAGAGGTGGGTTTTGGCCTCGTGGATATTCATTGGACTAGACTAAGCTTAGTTCACTACAGGTCAAGTGCTAAACGCCTGCGCCCCCGTTGACCCGAGCGGTCGCGATGGAAAGGATGGGCGCGATGAGGATCGCCATCGTAGGTCTTGGTGCGGCGGGGTCTGCGGCTTTGTTAGACGCGGCGGCAAGGGGATTCGAAGTGGTGGGCTTCGAGCAGTTCTCTATCGGGCATGATCTCGGTAGCTCTCAGAGGCTGTCTGAAAAATCATCTCCCCGCGGATTTTAATCTGTACTAGTTAGGTCAGGTATTGGAGAAGCTCGGG